>JAIXRT010000072.1 GCA_027485075.1 Cytophagaceae bacterium | reverse complement strand
TAATCCCTCACATGACGTATCGCCGATCTCCACAAATAAACCAAACTCCGTCACACCCGTAATGATGCCGTCAAATACCTGCGGCTCATGCAAACTCATATACTCGACCTGCTTGTACTTGATCGACGCACGCTCCGCTTCTGCCGCTAATTTCTCGCGATCAGAACTATGTTTACACTGAATTTCTAAAGGCGCACGCTGTGGAGATTCTCCCCCATCCAAATAATGCTGCAATAATCGATGTGTCATCACATCCGGGTACCGACGAATCGGACTCGTGAAGTGAGAATAAAACGGAAATGCTAGGCCAAAGTGCCCCACCGCATCCGTACTATACCGCGCTTTAGACATCGTCCGCACCGCCAAACTCTGTAACACATGCTCCTCGCCTTTACCCTCAATCGCGTCCATCAGCGCATTAAATGAATGACTCACCTGCTTCGGCTCCGTCGTCACTTGATACCCAAATTTCTTCGCAAAGGTTGAAAATACACGCAATTTTTCCGGATCCGGCGCCTCATGTACCCGATATACCATGGTATTACGTGGCTCGGTTTGACGCATTTCATGGACAAACGTGGCTACTTTTTTATTCGCCAAAAGCATAAACTCTTCAATCAATTTATGCGCATCTTTTCGTATCCGAGGGTGCACGGCAATAGGCTTGCCGTCAGCGTCCAACTCAAAACGAACCTCCGCCGTTTCAAAATTCACCGAGCCAGTTTTAAAACGAGCCTCGCGTAAAATATGTGCAAACTGATTTAAATGTTTAATGATAGGTTCATACGAATCCGTCACCTCGCCCGTATGTTCGATCAATTCTTGCGCTTGTTCGTACGCAAACCGACGATCCGAATGGATGACAGTCCGACCGAACCACTCGTTCACCACCGCTCCTTTTTCATTGAATTCGAAGATGGCGGAGAAAGTTAATTTATCTTCGTTTGGCCGTAAAGAACACAGACCATTCGATAATTTCTCGGGCAACATCGGTACCACGCGATCCACTAAATACACCGATGTCGCGCGTTTGTACGCCTCTTGATCCAAGATACTGCCCGGCTTCACATAGTAGGAAACATCCGCAATGTGAACGCCAATCTCCGTATTCCCATTTTTCAACACTTGGTAACTGATGGCATCGTCAAAATCCTTGGCGTCAATCGGGTCAATCGTAAAGGTCAACACCTTGCGCAAATCCTTACGCTTCTTAATTTCATCCTTCGGAATCGTCACAGAGATCGCATCTGCGGCGTCTTCCACCGCCTCTGGAAACTCATAGGGTAAGCCATATTCTGCTAAAATTGAGTGCATTTCTGTCTCATTTTCACCCGCCTTACCTAAGACTTTAACCACACGACCTTCGGCTTTTTTACCGGGAGTGGCCCAACGTAACACTTCCACAATCACTTTATCTAAGTGATTCGCGCCCATCGTCTCGTAGCGATTGACATAAATATCTTCGTAAATTTTCTTAGAATCTGGGATCAAAAACGAATAGCCAGGGGTCACTTGAAGGACACCCACGAGCTCCGCAGAACGGCGTTCTAAGATTTCAACGACCTCACCTTCCGGGCGGTCTTGCTTCTTAGTCGATGATTTACGCGCTTGAACGCGAACACGATCCCCGTCTTTGGCATCATATAAATCCTGGGTCGAAACCCAAATATCTTTCTCGGCATCATCGCGCACGATAAATGCAAAACGCGCATTGACATGATCTACGCGGCCTTCCACCATAAATGAATCGGTATCCACGCGCACATTCCCATCCGCCTGTTTAATTAAACGGCCCTCACGCACCAAGCGCGCGACAACGTCCGAATAAATTTCCTTGGTCTTGCGATCGCGAATTGCAAACGCCTTGTGTAATTGATTCACTGAAAACGAACGATCATCGTTCAGTTCCAAATAATCTAAAATCTCTTGTTGAAGATTGTTGATAAACTTCTCCTCCTTTGGGCTAATTCCCATAATTTTTTTCTATTAAAGCGCAAGGTACATAACCTTGACAGCGTTTCAAATCTTAACTCCTTATTTGTATCTTTGCCGGATGAATCGCTCCCGCATCGCGTTATTTTTATTGGTCATCTTCGTACTAACCGGTGGTTATTATGGATACCAATCTCTCCAAACAGGCTCCCAAGAAACAGTTTCTACGCCTAATTTAGTTCCAACGCCCGATTTTGCGGCAGACTCTGCCTATGCATTTATTGCCAAACAAGTTGCTTTTGGGCCTCGCGTTCCCAATTCGCCTGCTCAAAAAGCATGTGGAAATTGGCTCGTGACTAAGATGAAATCCTACGGTTTAACCGTGACAACCCAAGAATTTTCGGCCAATCGCTACGATGGCAAAGCCCTAAACGGGACCAATATTTTTGCTTCTTTTAATCCTTCCGCGGCGAAACGGATTTTGCTAGCGGCGCACTGGGATTCGAGGACCATTGCCGACAAAGATCAAGTCCGCAAGGACGAACCCATTGATGCGGCGAATGACGGTGCGTCTGGTGTGGGTGTGATGATTGAAATTGCCCGCGTGCTAGCTGAGACAAAAAACAAGCCTAATGTAGGTGTGGATTTTGTGTTTTTTGACCTAGAAGATCATGGCGAACCGCACGATTCCCCGGCTGGAAATCCGGCAAGTTGGGCCCTCGGTTCGCAGTATTGGTCGGCAAATATTATCCCTGCCGGCTACCGTCCTTACTATGGAATTTTATTGGATATGGTAGGCGCCAAAGGTGCCAAATTCCCCCATGAAGGGACTTCTATGCAATATGCACCTGGACTCGTTCGCTCGATTTGGTCTACAGCTTCGGACTTGGGATACAGTGACTTGTTTTTAGACGCGGACGCTTTTGGCATTTCCGATGACCATACGGCGGTGAATGAAGTGGCGAAAATTCAAATGATTGACATCATCGATTTACGTCCGGTGAATGGCGGATTTGACTTCGGATCTTACCACCACACACATCAAGATAATTTAGCGAACATCGATAAATCCACGTTGAAAGCCGTGGGCCAAACCCTCTTACAAGTTTTATACCGCGAATAATGGAAGAATTGTTGCAAGTACATTTGAATGATACACACGTGGCTTTGGGCGCGAAAATGGTGCCTTTTGCAGGATACAACATGCCTGTTTTGTACACGAATTTGATTGAAGAGCATCATTGTGTGCGGAACAACGTCGGGGTTTTCGACGTGAGCCACATGGGCGAATTTTTCCTAAGTGGCGAAAAGGCCTTGGATTTAATTCAATACGTGACTTCCAATGATGCCTCGAAATTAGTATATGGCAAGGTGCAATATTCGTGTTTACCAAACGCAACGGGCGGTATCGTGGATGATTTATTGGTCTATAAAATTCGCGACAACGAATATTTATTGGTCGTGAATGCGTCCAACATTGAGAAGGATTGGAACTGGATTTCTTCGCATAACACTTTTGGGGTGAACATGGTCAATGCGAGTAATGACTACAGTTTGTTTGCGGTTCAAGGGCCGAAAGCTGCTGGTGTTTTACAACAACTTACGGCTGTTGACCTAGCTGCCATGCCCTACTATACCTTTAAAATAGGCCAAATGGCTGGTTTTGACGATGTCATTATCTCCAATACGGGATATACGGGCGCGGGTGGTTTTGAAATTTATGTTAAGAACGAAAATGCCCTAGCTATGTGGAATGCGATTTTCGCAGCGGGCGCTTCGGAAGGCATTTTGCCTGTGGGCCTAGGTGCACGCGATACCCTGCGCACGGAAAAAGGCTATTGTTTATATGGGCACGACATTGACGATACGACTTCGCCGATCGAGGCAGGTTTGGGTTGGATCACGTCGTTCAACAAAGATTTTATCATGAAGGATCATCATGCCGCGATAAAAGCAGCAGGCCCTTCGAAGAAATTAGTGGGTTTTGAAATGATTGATCGTGGGATTCCACGCCAACATTACCCCATCTTGAACGCAGCAGGTGAAGTGATCGGAGAAGTAACTTCGGGTACGCAATCGCCGACGCTCTCGAAGGGAATCGGGATGGGCTATGTGTCCACGGCACATACGGATTCAGAAATTTTCATCTCGATTCGCGACAAAGCCGTGAAAGCAGCTATCGTGAAAATGCCCTTTTTATAATGAAGAAAATTGACATCTGCTTGTCGCCCGATTTAATCCATTTGTATGACCTAAAAGGTCAGGCGGTGGTTGTGGTGGATATTTTTCGGGCAACTTCTTGTATGGTGACGGCATTTGCACACGGAGCAGCGGAGATTTTGCCGGTTGAGGATGTTGATTTATGTGCTTCTTATGGCGCTCAAGGATATTTAACAGCGGCGGAGCGGAATGGCCTGACTCCGGCTGGATTTGATTTTGACAATTCTCCTTTTTCCTACCAGGTGGACCGTATAAAAGGTGCTAAAATCTGTGTTACAACAACCAATGGCACGGTCGCACTACGCAGATCGGTTACAGCTTCGAAAGTTTTTGTGGGCGCATTTTTAAATATTTCCCGCGTGGCGGAGGCCTTGCGGCATTGGGAGGGAGATGCCCTAATTGTATGTGCAGGCTGGAAAGGTAAGCCAAATTTGGAGGACACCTTATTTGCTGGAGCACTTATCGACATGTTACATGGCGAATTCGCGGTAGCGGACGATGCGGCCTTGATGGCCTGGAAACAATATAATGTAGCGTCCAATGATTTGTTGACTGCTGTGAAAAACTCCTCACATGTCAACCGCCTATTGGGCTTAGGAATAGAAAAAGATATTGCCTTTTGTTTGGAAATGGACCGTTATAACGTCCTTCCATACTTGGTAAATGATGCATTGAGAATAGATGAAACTATATAGTACCCAACACGAAAGTCCGGATGTAAACTTAGAGGAGGCGATTTTTCGCGGTCTTCCGCCTGATAATGGCTTGTATATGCCGCAGGAGATTTTACCCATGCCGACTGCCTTTTTCGAGACGATACACACCTTGAGCTTGTCGGAAATCGCGGTTGCGGTGTGTAAACATTTGCTTGGGGATGAGTTGACGGATTCGGAAATCGAAGGAATTATCGAGCGTTCCATGACGTTCGAAGCACCGGTGGTAGACCTGGAGCCGAATGTAGGGGTACTTGAATTATTTCATGGCCCTTCGATGGCCTTCAAGGATTTTGGCGCGCGTTTTATGGCGGCGATCATGTCGCATTACCTGGTTAAGTCGGCCCGCGAAATTCGTATTTTGGTGGCGACATCGGGTGACACGGGTGGTGCGGTGGCGCAGGGATTTTACAATACGCCGGGGATTTCGGTGACGATTTTATATCCGAGCGGGAAGGTTTCCGACATACAGGAAAAGCAATTAACGACATTGGGGGGCAATGTGACCGCTTTGGAAATTGACGGAACCTTTGATGATTGCCAAAGACTCGTAAAACAGGCATTTTTGGACGCCGACCTCCGGGCTGCGTTTGAACTAGCCTCTGCGAATTCCATCAACATTGCTCGTTTAATTCCACAATCATTTTACTATTTCGCGGCCTATGCGGAGGCGCGCCGCCAGGGCGTCACGAAGCCGATTGTATTCTGTGTTCCTTCGGGGAATTTTGGTAATATTTCAGCGGGTTTGATGGCTTACCGCATGGGCTTGCCGGTGCATGATTTCATCGCGGCTTGTAATGAAAATCACCCAGTGCCGGATTATTTGGCAACGGGTAATTATGCGCCTTCACCGTCGGTTGAGACCTTATCAAATGCGATGGATGTGGGTGCACCATCCAACTTTATTCGGATGAAAATTTTGGCGGGTAATGAATGGAAAGCGGTGCGTGATCGCATGAAAGGCTATTTTACCTCGGACGAAAAGACGCAGACAACGATGCTGGATGTGTATGAGCGGACGGGCTACATCATGTGTCCGCATACCGCGGTGGGCTATGATGGGCTGTCGCAGTATATGGCCGAATATGGCGATGATGTTTACGGCATTATTCTAGCCACGGCGCATTATGCTAAATTTTTGCCAACCGTTGAATCGACACTCGGCTGCACCGTGGATGTGCCAGAACGCCTAGCAGCTTTATTGCATTTGCAAAAAAAATCCATCCCCATGGGGACGGATTTTGAAGGATTTAAGAAGTATTTGTTGGGGTAGTTTTTTCGCCATGCCAAAGCTTTTTTCGCCATGCCAAAGCTTCCAGCATTGGCATGGCTGCCCCCCACAGCGATTTGTTTTCGCCTTTGGCAAGCAAGCAGCGAGTCTTTGGCAAACCTTTTCGGATTGCCAAAGTTTGACCAGTCAAACCTTTATTCGCTATGCCAAAGCTTAAAGCATTGGCATGGCTGCCCCCCACAGCTATAGTGTTTTAAAC
>JAIXRT010000039.1 GCA_027485075.1 Cytophagaceae bacterium | reverse complement strand
GTAGCATTTTTAAGCAAGTTGAGCCCCCAAGAATTGGGCTATTTTGCTTAGCATATAAGTTAAGTTTAGAGTGGTAAGTTATGGGTGTAAGCTCCTGTTGGATTTTATCTGGCAGGGCTTTTTATGTTAAAGGACTGTCCTTTTCTTTTTTCAATGTATTGTAGACCATGCGGTCTAGCCAGCCGTTCATCCATTTATTTAAGAATACCGTTAGTTTTCCTTGAAAAGTTAACACCAATGTTTTTTTGCGCGCTTGATACGCTAATCGGATGGCGTGAGCGACCTCTTCTGCTGACATCATTTTCCCTTCTTCGCGCATGGAACTTCCGGCAAGGGATCCATCACCCACTAAAGATGCGCTTCGGATGTTGGATGCCGTAAATCCAGGGCAGGCGGTTAACACATGGACACCCGTGTCTAATAATTCAGTGCGTAATGCCTCAAGAAAACCATTCATGGCAAATTTTGAGGCTGAATATCCAGTTCTTACGGGTAAACCACGGTATCCCGCAATGGATGAAATTCCGATGATTCCTCCCCTTGTTTGCTTTAAATAGGGTAAAGCAGCGTGACACGCATATACAGTACCCCAAAAATTGATGTCCATCACTTGTTTCAAGACGTTCAGGTTGACCGTTTCAAACATAGAGCGCATGGATATACCCGCATTATTGATTAGCAAATCGATCTGTCCATACGTCTGAATGGTTTGTTGGATCATCGCATTTGTCTGCTCTTCTGAACTGCTGTCGCAAATGATTGGGGTTACTTCGATGTTTGCTTTTCGGAGATCAGCTGCTGCTATGTCTAAATTCTGTTTGTTTCTGCCCGTGATAACAATTTTGGCGCCTTGGTTTCCAAATTCAAAAGCCAATGCTTTTCCAATTCCTGATGAAGCTCCTGTGATGATGACAACCTTATTTTTCATACCTGATTATTTCCATACGAAGTTAAGGTTTTATCTGGAATTGGTTGGCTTGACCATTTAAAGCCTTATTTTTGCACATATTTACAAAAGATGAGTAAGAAGAAGGAAAAGAAAGTACCGGTGGTGTTGGAGCAAATAGCCATTTTAGATTTTGCTGCAGAGGCAAAATGTATTGCCAAAGTTAATGATGAAGTAATTTTTGTTCAGGGTGCTGTTGCGCCTGGTGACATAGCGGACTTACGCATATTGAAATCCAAAAAGAGTTTCAAGCAAGCTCAAGCCATACATATTCAGCCTTTATCCGAGCATCGGACAGATGTAGCATGTGCACATTTTGGTATTTGTGGTGGTTGTAAATGGCAGCATGTTTCCTATGCGTCTCAAATTGCCTTTAAAGAACGTCAAGTACGTGATAATTTAACCCGAATCGCGAAGGTCAAATTGCCTGAATTTCAGCCGATATTGGGAAGTTCGGAGGAATATTATTACCGGAATAAGTTAGAGTTTACCTTTTCTTCGGCACGCTGGCTCACAGAGGATGAAATAGGAAAGGAAGATTTGGGATCAATGAATGCTTTGGGTTTTCACGTTCCGGGTCGTTTTGATAAAATTTTGCCTGTGGATTATTGTTATCTACAGCCAGACCCATCGAATGCCATTCGGAATGGTGTGCGTGATTTTGCTCAAGTGAATGGAATTTCTTTCTATGAGTTAAAGATGCAAAAAGAAGGTGCATTACGTAACCTGATTATTCGCAATACGCTGACGGACGAACTGATGGTGACGGTGCAATTTGCCTATGCCACAGAAGATGAAATTCTTTTAGTGATGAACTATTTGAAGGAGACATTTCCCATGATCACTTCATTGAATTATGTCATCAATCAAAAAGGAAACGATACATTTCATGATTTAGAGGTGGTTTGTTTTCATGGGAAACCATTTATGTTGGAAGTGATGGAGGATTTGAAATTTCAAATTGGTCCCAAATCGTTCTTCCAGACGAATGCCAAACAAGCGCTTAAATTATATCAATTAGTCCGAGAGTACGCAGGATTAACGGGTCATGAAGTTGTGTATGATTTGTACACAGGAACAGGAACGATTGGTTTATTTCTCGCCAAACATGCGGCTAAGGTTGTTGGCCTCGAGTATGTCGACATGGCCGTCGAAGACGCGAAAATCAACGCAACATTGAATGGAATCACAAATGCTACCTTCTTTGCGGGTGACATGAAAAAGGTTCTGACACGTGAATTTATTGCGATACATGGGAATCCAGATGTAATTATCACAGATCCTCCGCGCGCGGGAATGGATGTAGATGTGGTTAATCAGATTTTGGAGGTACAGCCTCATACGATTGTTTACGTAAGCTGTAATCCAGCTACGCAGGCGCGTGATTTGGCCTTATTGGATGTTGCTTATGAAGTAGATGTGGTACATCCGGTAGATATGTTTCCACAAACACATCATGTGGAGAACGTTGTGAGGTTAAAGCTAAGAAATAAGAAGTAAGAGGTAAGAAGTAAGAGGTAAGAAGTAAGAGGTAAGAAGTAAGAGGTAAGAAGTGAGAGTTACTCTTACCTCTTAACTCTTACCTCTAAATTCTAAAAAGGGCTATTCAGCGGATCAAAATCCTCCGGTGGTAAATTCATTTTACTGCCTTTAAAAACAGCATCAGAATTTCCTTGCTCGAAGGATGACGTTTGATCACCCAGCGCACTTAAATTGAAGTTCTCACCTCCATCACCCCCACCAAATGGCTGGAAGTCTAAATCACAGTATTTCGTAAATTTACCTATGAATTTCAACCAAACACTGTCGAGCGAACCGGAACGGTTTTTGGCCATAATGATCTCTCCCATGCCAGCAAGTGAATTTCCTTGGTCATCTGCCGTGATGCCGTAATACTCGGGACGATAAATGAACATAACCTGATCGGCATCTTGCTCAATGGCTCCAGATTCACGAAGGTCAGATAGTTGAGGTTTCTTGTTACCTCCACGCGTTTCTGTAGAACGGTTCAACTGTGAAAGTGCGATGACAGGAACGTCGAGTTCTTTGGCTAATTGCTTCAAAGCACGTGAAATCTGTGCAATTTCTTGTTCACGGTTTCCTGAGGCACCTTTTCCGGAGGAATCACCAGTCATCAACTGC
>JAIXRT010000113.1 GCA_027485075.1 Cytophagaceae bacterium | reverse complement strand
TTAGTAATCAATAATTGATCAACTACCCCTGTCACTTGAACTGGGAAACCTAAGACCTTTACACTTGGTCTTTCTGTCCATTGGTTATTCAATTGTACATCATCAATTTGGTAATTCCCAAAAGACCTTCCTTGCAAATGAAGACTAATTGCAGCCATGGATTTGGCAGCGAATACGCCAGCTGAAATTCCCGCTATTTGTGGTTTAGCCTCCCATTTCATCGGAAAAACAACTTGTAATTGATTTGCTCCAATTAGTTTATAGCGCACCGACTGCTCCAATGTCCCCGAATAAGGAAAACCTAAGGAACTTGACTCGCTAGCAGAAATAACGCATTGACCAACACGCAAAAAACGACCAAACAAACTATCGTAACTAATAAACGTTTTGACACGAATCGTAGAAAGCGCAGGCTCTGATAATTGGGATTTAAATTGTGCTGCAACTCCTTTTGGCTGAGGAATAGATGTACATGCCGCAACAAAAAGCACCAGAAATAAGAAAAAATACCGCATATAATCAGAAAAAAAGCCTCAATCTCACGAAGAAATTGAGGCTACAAATAAGTTAACAAATCCTAGGTATACAAACCTCCATTCACATGAATCGTTTGACCCGTTACATAGGTAGATAAATCTGAACCTAAGAATAGACAAACATCAGCCACCTCTTTGGCATCTCCTCCACGCTTCATCGGGATTGCCTTCTTCCACTCTTCAATAGCTGCCTCATTTAATTCTTCCGTCATCTCAGTTTCAATAAAACCTGGTGCAATCGCATTGCAACGGATGTTACGTGAACCCAATTCTAACGCCACTGATTTGGTAAAACCAATAATCCCTGCTTTAGATGCAGCATAATTCGCTTGCCCTGCATTGCCTTTTACGCCAACTACCGAAGTCATGTTGATGATAGAACCAGATCTAGCCTTCATCATCGGCTTACTAACTGCTTTGGTTAGATTAAACACCGACTTTAAATTAACTCGAATGACTTCATCCCATTGCTCTTCACTCATACGCATTAATAAACCATCGCGCGTGATACCTGCGTTGTTAATCAAAATATCTATTTGACCAAAGTCATTCACAACCGCATCAGCTAATTCCTCCGCTGCGTCGAACATCGAAGCATCTGAACGGTACCCTTTCGCTTTAATTCCAAAAGACTCAAGCTCTTTAACAAGGGATTCGCCTTTCTCTACCGAAGACAAATACGTAAATGCCACATGAGCTCCAGATTGAGCAAATTGAAGTGCAATCGCACGTCCAATACCTCGAGATGCTCCTGTAACTAAAACTACTTTGTCTTTAACTAATTGCATGCTACTCATTATTTTTTAATTCGTTTCAATTGTATTACTTCTTCATCTTTAACATAATCAGCTTCGATAACTTCATCTGCCGCTAATTCGCCTTTTAATATTTCTTCCGCTAATGGATCTTCTAAATATTTTTGAATCGCACGATTTAATGGCCTCGCTCCATATTGAGGATCATATCCTTTATCCGCAATAAAGTCTTTCGCTGCATCCGTCAACGTAACCGCAAAACCTAGATTCGTTAAACGTGTGAATAGCTTCACCAATAACAAATCAATAATTTGATGCAAATCAGTACGCTCCAATGAATTGAAAATAATGATATCATCTAATCGATTGATAAACTCTGGAGCAAATGCCTTTTTAAGTGCATTTTGGATCGTCGCACGCGCCGCTTCCTCCATATTATCTACACGAGATTTCGTCGAGAAACCAATACCAGAACCAAAATCCTTCAAATCACGCGCGCCAATGTTCGAGGTCATAATGATAATCGTGTTGCGAAAATCAACTCGTCGGCCTAAACCATCCGTCAAAATACCATCATCTAGAACTTGTAATAGTAAATTGAATACATCAGGATGCGCCTTTTCAATTTCATCTAATAAGACAACTGAATATGGCTTACGACGAATTTTCTCTGTCAATTGACCACCCTCTTCATATCCAACATATCCCGGAGGCGCTCCCACTAAACGAGAAACACTGAATTTCTCCATGTACTCACTCATATCAATACGAACGAGCGAATCCTCTTTATCAAATAAATAAGTAGCTAAAACTTTAGCCATCTCCGTTTTACCAACACCCGTAGGTCCTAGAAAAATAAATGAACCGATTGGTTTTTGTGGATCCTTCAATCCTACACGAGTTCGTTGGATTGCTTTTACCAATTTCTTAACCGCATCACCCTGACCAATCACATGTTTCGTTAACTCAGCCTCCATTTGAAGTAATTTCTCTCCTTCTTTGGCAGCCACACGATTAACAGGAATACCTGTCATTTGGGCAATTACCTCAGCAACATTATCCTCGTTAACTGTAAACTTTTGTTTCTTGGATTCCTCCTCCCAAATCTGCTTTGCTTGCTCTAATTGATCAATTAACTTCTTCTCTCGATCACGCAACTGCGCAGCTTCCTCATATTTTTGAGACTTAACTACTTGATTTTTTTCTTTCTTAACAATCTCAATTTGATTTTCTAAGGCAACTATATCAGCTGGAACTTGAATGTTAGCAATGTGCACACGCGCACCCACTTCATCCATGACATCAATTGCCTTATCAGGCAAGAAACGATCTGAAATATAGCGATCCGACAATTTTACCGCAGAAATAA
Source organism: Cytophagaceae bacterium (assembly GCA_027485075.1). Lineage (GTDB taxonomy): Bacteria > Bacteroidota > Bacteroidia > Cytophagales > Spirosomataceae > Aquirufa. The sequence continues at coordinate 9,667 of JAIXRT010000113.1, read as the reverse complement.
TCGACTCAGGTGTATAAATCACATGATGATGCTCCTCATACTTATCCTTGATATTATGTAGAATTTCAATTGTCTCATCGATACTTGTTGCATCCACCATCACGGTTTGAAAACGACGTGCTAAAGCTCCATCCTTCTCAATGTATTGGCGATACTCATCAAGTGTCGTAGCTCCAATAACTTGAATATCACCTCGTGCCAAAGCTGGTTTAAACATATTGGAAGCATCTAATGAACCCGAAGCTCCACCTGCACCCACAATGGTATGTAATTCATCAATGAACAAAATCACGTCTGTTGACTTTTCCAATTCGTTCATAACAGCCTTCATTCGCTCCTCGAATTGACCACGATATTTAGTACCCGCAACCAGAGAAGCGATATCTAAGGTTACCACACGCTTTCCAAATAACACGCGAGAAACTTTCTTTTGAATAATACGCAAGGCTAAACCTTCCGCAATGGCTGTTTTACCTACACCTGGCTCACCAATTAAAATCGGATTATTCTTTTTTCGACGGGATAAAATTTGTGCAACACGCTCAATTTCTTTTTCACGGCCTACAATGGCATCCAACTTACCATTTTCAGCAATCTTGGTCAAATCACGACCAAAATTATCTAACACTGGCGTCTTACTTTTCTCAGTCCCTTTCGCTGCAGAAGTAGCATTTCCAGATGATCCAGAAGGTCCTTGATTTCCACCTGAATATAAACGGGAATCATCATCATTATCGTCGGTATCCGAACTTGCTTTCGGACCATGACCTTGACTTCCGTCTGATTGAAACTCAACCATTTCCTTAATCAAATCATAATAAACTTGATATTTCTCTAAAATCTGCGTCGCCACATTATCCTCATCACGTAAAATGGCCATCAACAAATGATCCGTCTCGACTGTGTTTGTTTTAAAATACTTGGCTTCTAAATACGTTAACCGCAACACCTTTTCAGCTTGCTTCGTTAACGGAATATTCAACATGTTTTGTTTATCAAAAGTGGACCGACTGGTCGATGCGGTCGAATGCTCAATGCTTTGACGCAATTGATCCAAAGACACGCCTGATTTATGCAATAAATCTACACCGGGACCCTCTCCATCACGAATCATCCCAAGCATCAAATGCTCTGTTCCGATATAATCGTGACCCAAACGCAACGCTTCTTCACGTGCTAAGGCAATGACTTCTTTTACTTTATTCGAAAATTTGGCCTCCATAAATCCCTAATTAATTTTGAGCGAAAACACGTTAAAGCCGCTATTTGTTCAAACTTTGCATTAAAATATCATAGGATTCATTCCCATGATTCATCACTAAATCCAATACTGACAAATTTGGTTCAAAATGATCCCCAAAACATTGACGGTAAGGTATAACCTTGTAATTAGACCTTTCTTCCCAACTTTCCTTCGCTAATAACTGATTCCACCTAGAATCAACGGCATCTTGCGCAAACGTATCTGTCAAGGAATGAGGTATCGTCTTTCCCAATACCTTAGTTAAAAACATAAAATAATGGATATTTAAATCTACTAAATATTTTGTTTTTTTTGCAAATATCTGCTGAATAAATGGTTCAAAATGTTCATAAAACGGTGCATTTCCATAAGCAGCTTGAATAGCCCCTTTATGTCTACGAACCCAATCTTGCCCGTAATCTATCTGCACATCTTTGGTTAATTGTTTCCTACCTGAAGCATGAAGAATTGGCACTGTTAAATTTTCAATGCCATTTGCACCTAAAATACGCGTACGATTCCTAAATGTTTGCTTTGGGAAATTTTCAAAAACCTCAAACTGAACCTCAGAAGCGGCACAAACTAATGCCATATATTCAATTGAGGGTAAATAATGAATCTCAATGCGCATTCCAAAAATTAATCGGATATTTGCAAAACTACTAGAATAAACTCATTAACCCTTAGAAAACAGGCTATGTTTTTTTATCGCTTCCTAGGCAAATTACCTCTTTCTGTTCTCTATGGACTCGCTAGAAGTGTTCGATTCATTTTCAATTATGTTTTGGCATACCGGAAGAAGGTGATTGAGGCCAACCTAAAAAATTCATTCCCTACGAAGTCAGACGCCGAAATAAAGACACTCCGAAATAAATTCTATGGATACTTAACGGACCAATTAGTTGAATTTTTTTATGGAGTACGTATAAGTCCCGCAGAAATGATGCAACGCATGCACTTCGTCAATGAAGAAATAATCACGAAACACCTAAACAATAATCAACCCGTTGTCCTAGTTGCCGGTCATCAAGGGAATTGGGAATGGGCCATTCATCGACTTGGCTTATCGGGAAATGCGTATGATGTGGTATACCAGCGATTAAACAATAAAGATTTCAATGAATTTACTATGGAAGTCCGCAGTCGCTTTCAAGGCGTAACACTTTTAGAAAAAAGAGAATCCATTGTCGCTTCACGTGACCGAAAAGATATACCCAGAGCCATTTGCTTGGCCGCAGACCAAGCACCACAAAAACCAGAATCAGCTTATTGGACCACCTTTTTAAATCAAGACACGGCCTTTTTTACAGGTATGGAACGATTTGCTAGAGACTATAATTACCCAGTCATTTTTCTTGAACTTATTCGTACCGGAAGAGGCGAATACACCATGAGTTTTGAGTCTCTCGCTAGTCCTGAAACCTATGACAAAATGGAAAAGGGAGAAATTATTGAACGATTTGCGCGCAGATTAGAGAAATCGATCATCGCGTACCCAGATCAATATCTTTGGTCACATAGACGTTGGAAGCATACAAAGCCAACTGAAATTAACATCAAATGGTAATTAGTTAAAATCAGTACAATCCCCTGCTCCTTCCCGAATGATATCAATCATATCATCTTGAAGATCAATAACAGTAGACGGGATTAATCCACCTATTCCACCATCCAATATTAAATCTATTTGATTGCCATACTGCTCAGCTATCAAACTCGGATCTGTATAATCTTCAATATCCAAGCCGTCCGTAGGCAACGAACTCGTCAAAATGGGATGACCCAACTGCCGGACAATTTCTAACATTGGAGCATAATCAGGGATCCGAATACCCACTGTCTTTTTACTCTGAACTAACACAGAAGGAACCTTCGAACTCGCCGGCAAAACAAATGTGTAGGCACCTGGTAAATACCTCTTTAGGATTTTAAAGGCAAAATCACTGACTTTGGCAAAATTAGATATCGCACTTAAGTCAGAACAAATGAACGAAAATCGGTTTTTAGTTGGCTTAATCTGACGAATTTCACAAATACGATTCACTGCTTGCTGAGATTGAATACTACACCCCATTGCATACATAGTATCCGTCGGATAAATGATTACACCACCTTTTAGCAAGATCTGAACAACCGAATCGATTAATTCCGCCGAATTGTTTTTATCGTAAATACGTTTGATTTCTGCCGACATCCATATTAATAATTAACAAAGAAGTCATCCTTAGATTCCACCTCGTCTTGTTCCTCCGTCTTAACTTGATCAATACTGGCATTAATTTCAAAGCCTACAATCAAAATAAGTGAGATAAAATATAACCAAACCATTAAGGCAATCAGCGAACCAATAGACCCATAAATTTTATGATACGTAGCAAAATTGACCAAATAATAAGAGAACACATTGGTAATTAAAATCGTCAAAATAGAGGCTGTGATCGAACCTGCATTGAAAAACTTCCAACGCTTATGAATGGCCGGTGCGTAATAATAAATGATCGAAATCGTAAAAAAGAAGACCGAAAATATAATCAAATAGGTTAACACCTTCGTCAGGTAGAACGTGAAATTGTATTCTAAAATACCTTCCTTAGCCAGATACTTTACGATGAAGTTACCGATAATGAAAACCACAAAAGAAGTGATTAAAACGAAGGTCAACAAGAAATTAAGGCCAACAGCCACTGCACGTTCCTTTAAAAATCCTCGATTATCATTCGTCTTATAAGTCAAATTAAATGACCGAATTAAAGCCATGATACCACTTGTGGATGCATACAAAGCAAAAATGAAACCAAATGAAAGCACACCTCCCCTTTTCTTATTCACAATCTCCGTTATTAACTCCGTTAAATCCGCTTGTAAATTCTTAGGCACCGTAGCCTTAATAAAGGATATCATCTTATAATCAAGATGATCAATGGGCATGTAGGGCAATAAACTGAATAAAAAGATGATTGTAGGGAAAACAGCCAACGTAAAATTATACGCTACGGCCGCCGCACGAACGTCAATGTCAAATTGAAAAATCTTTTGATACAAAATAGAAATCACGCGAACAAGCACATAATGCTCTTCGTACTCACGCCAAATCAACTTAAGTTCTCTGATGAAATTCTTCCTCATAATTCAAAGTATGGACGTAAGGCATTCAATACAAAATCAGGTGCTTTAATCACCTTTTTGGTAGCCAACGTCATAAAAACAAGGGTCGTATTTCCTTCGTTTATTAACTCTCCAGCCTCATTCTTAATGCGATAACAAAATTTAATTCGCGCGGCAGGCATTTCTTCGACTTGACAAATAACCGTTAATTCATCATCATACAAACCAGGCGCATGAAATTTAGTGTAATGCTCGATCACAGGTAGACCAATACCATTGTTCTCTAAATCACGATAGCTTACACCTAAACTACGCAAAGTTTCAACCCGAGCTATTTCATACAAACGCGCATAATTCCCGTAATATACGTAACCCATTTGGTCCGTATCCGCATAACAAACGCGGTATTTTATGGCGTGTGCATACATATTAATGAATTTTTAACCCATCTAAGGCCGATTGATACTTTGCGGCATTAACCAGATGCTCTTCATAGGTGACAGCAAAATTATGCATTCCAGAGAAATCTTCCTTGGCACAAAAATAGAGGTAATCATGTTTCTCCAAATTCAACACCTTGTCGATCACATCACGTGGCGGAATTGATATGGGACCCGGAGGTAAACCAATATTACGATACGTATTATAGGGTGAATTAATAGATGTGTATTTCCCTGTCACACGCTTAATAGTAAAATCCTTCCAAGCAAAAACAATAGTCGGGTCTGCTTGAAGTGGCATTCCTGTACGGAAACGATTCCAATATACCCCAGCAATGCGCGATTGCTCACTCGATTCTTTACTTTCACCATAAACAATAGAAGCCAAAATTCCAGCTTGAACCGGCGTCAAATTCAATGCAGCAGCTTGCTTAATGCGGGTATCAGTCCAAAAACGATTATTCGCCTGCTGCATTTTTTTCATCAAGTCTTCAAATGACGATGTCCAAAATACCTCATAGGTATCGGGAATAAATAAACATGGAATGGTCTCTTTGGTGTATCCATAAGAAGCTACAAATGCGTTTGAATCCAACAAGCGATAGATATAGGTGGAATCAAATCGGAGTTGGCGACCTAACTTCCCAGCAATATCCTCCTTCAACCTAAAATTATTTATCACAACTTTAATGGCATCTTGCTTTCCGTTACGCATTTTTCGCAATAACTCGAAATTTCCTGTTTCACTTGAGATGAGGTAACGACCTGGACGAACCCGCGAAGCTACGCCCATCACCTTCGCTAAAAATCGAAAGCTGAGTTGATCTCTCACCAAATCATGCTTCTTCAATGTATCCAAAACCACCTTGAAATCTGAACCTGCCGGAATCAATAATGCAAAATTCTTTTTTTCAGAGACATTAAAATTGGGCGTTTTAAATACTTGCCATACATAATAGGAAAACATGGCCGTAACCAAGGAAAAACCCAAAATGAAAATCTTTATACGCTTATTAGGCACCATCTTAATCTAATTTAAAGTCTACATGAAAGCGAGAGGCTAAGGTAGATAAATCTGCTACTACGGGGTCCAACAATGGAATTCCATCTCGTTTACGTTCTATTTCTAATAATCTTTCTGGGTCACCAGGAATTAAAACCTGTTTTCCTTCCACAGCTTCAGCACTTCGAAAGCGCCGAATCCATGTATCCATATCCTCTAAAAAATGCTCTGTAGGTCGAAACGCATCTATACGCATCGCACCTAAAAAATGTCCCGTTCCATTCCCTACTGTTTCACCCGCTTGCATAAAACCAGCGGTAGCAAAGGGAGGAACCCAAGGACCAAAATTTGCCCCTGATAACACACCTGATAAAATATCTACCACAGCTCCCAACCCATATCCTTTATGAGAACCATGCTCACGATCGCCGCCCAAAGGAAGCAAAGCTCCTCCATTCTTAATAGCAAAAGCATCATTGCATGGATTTCCATCTTTATCTTGAACCCAACCATCCGGCGTATCCAATCCTTTACGTTGTAAAATCTCCAATTTGCCATACGCTACGGCAGTGGAAGCAAAGTCGGCCAAAAACGCAGGTTCCTCCTTCGCAGGAATCGCAACCGCAATTGGATTCGTACCCAATAATTTTTCTTTTGAAAACGTCGGAGTGACTAAAGGGGCTGCATGCGTCATGGCCCAACCAATCATTTGTTGGGGCACAGCCTTCATCGCATGATACCCAGCAATGCCAAAGTGATTTGAATTTTGAACAGCCACCCAGCCCGTTCCAGCTATAGCCGCTTTTTCACAAGCTATTTCCATCGCTTTAGGGGCGACAACTAATCCCAAGCCACGATCACCGTCTAACAAGGCGGTTGAAGGGGATTCGTGCAGAATTTTAATGTTGGGTTTGGTGTTTAGTCGGCCATGATCAAATAAACGAACATACCCAGCTAATCGAGCTACCCCATGTGAATCAATTCCACGTGCATCCGCAGATACTAATACATCGGCGGCTAATTCAGCATCCGCATCAGAACATCCAATGGATGTAAAGACAGAAATAACGAATTGCTTTAACTGAAGAAAATCTGCTTGCATAGCTAAAATAAACGACAAAGATAAAAATAAGAATTGGGAAAAGTTTTGCAATTTTGTCCAAAATCATCAACAAATGACAATCATAAATTCTATTTGGTTCTGGATCGTTTGTATCCTAGTAGTAGTTATTATTCGAGATGTATTTATTCAAAAAAAACATACCATCTCACACAATTTTCCCCTGGTAGGCCATTTAAGGTATTGGCTAGAGCAAATTGGGCCTGAATTGAGGCAGTACATCGTAGCCAATAACCGTGAGGAACTTCCATTTAATCGGCAAGAAAGATCCTGGATCTATGCTTCTTCGAAAAGAGAAAACAATCTACAGGGTTTTGGTACAGACCAAGATTTTAATGCTCCGGGATATATCTTCATTAAGAATGCCATGATGGGCTACAACGCGCCTGCAGATCATTTTTCAAGAAAGAATCCAGGTGCAGTGCCTGCCAATAAAGTCATAGGTCTACACCACAATCGTGCCAAACCGTACCGCCCTTATTCGGTCGTCAATATTTCAGGCATGAGTTTTGGCTCGTTATCCGCCAAAGCCATTGAATCACTTAATATAGGTGCTAAACTAGCTGGTTGTTATCATAATACCGGTGAAGGATCGCTTTCACCCTATCATCAAATGGGTGCAGATGTGGTATTGAATATTGGTACCGCTTATTTTGGTGTCAGAGAATTGGACGGTTCTTTTTCAATGGAGAAATTGGTTCAAAAGGTTCAAGAGAATCCCCAACTAAAAGCAATCGAACTTAAACTTTCACAAGGAGCGAAACCTGGTAAAGGGGGCATGTTGCCGGCATCCAAAGTGAGTAAAGAAATTGCGGACATACGTGGAATTGAAATCGGAAAAGATGCCTTTTCACCCGCTTTTCATTCCGAATTTACGACGATTCCAGAATTAGTAGACTTCATCGAACGCATGGCAGCGGCCACAGGATTGCCGGTTGGCATTAAATCAGCCATCGGAAAATTAGAACAATGGGAGGAATTAGCCGCCTATATGAAAAAGCATAATCAAGGGCCGGATTTCATTACAATTGATGGTGGTGAAGGAGGAACAGGTGCAGCTCCTCATGCGTTTGCAGATCACGTTTCTATGCCATTTACATTTGCATTTGCCAAAGTATATCAAATTTTCCAACGCCATGAGTTGACTGAAAAGATATTTTTCATTGCCTCTGGCAAGCTTGGCTTCCCAGAAAAAGCCTTGATGGCATTTGCTATGGGAGCTGATTCGGTTAATATTGCTCGGGAAGCGATGATGTCCATTGGCTGTATTCAAGCTCAAAAATGCCATACAAATACCTGCCCAACGGGTATTGCAACTTCGAGTAAATGGCTACAAAGTGGCATTGATATTACCCTAAAGAGTGAACGATTCTACCAATATCATCAAACCTTAGTCAAAGAAATCGCGGATATAGCACATGCCTGTGGCTACGAGCATCCGTGTCAAATGACCATGGAAGATATCGAATGGTCGATGGGCGATAACAACCGAACCACATCCTTATCCAAAGCCTTGGGTTATAACAAAACACCGTCAAAATTTGAAAACTTCAATAAGCTATTTGAATGTCCCTATTTAGGTGGTAAAGATGCTCGAAATCGTTTAAGTGCCTAGGCTGTTTGATTGGATATAAACGATTATCTTTGCACCCATGTTATCAATATCCAATCTAAATTTCTATTTCGGTAGTCGTGCACTTTACGAAGGTGCAAATCTTCACATCAAACCAAGGGCTAAAATTGGCCTTATCGGCGCAAACGGAACAGGTAAGTCCACCCTATTGCGTCTTATCTCTGGCGAATACACACCAGATGGCGGAAACATATCCAAATCGGGTGAGTGTACCATTGGTTTTTTAAATCAAGATTTGTTGTCCTACCAAACTGATGATAGCATTTTAGAAGTTGCCATGCAGGCGTTTGAACGCCAATTGGAACTTCAGAAGTTGATTGACAAAGTACTTCATAAAATGGAAACAAATTATGAAGACAAAGATGTTGACCAATTAGCAAAACTTCAGGAAGAATTTGAACTACTCGATGGATATACCATCCAATCCAAAACAGAAGAAATTCTGGAAGGATTAGGTTTCACCACCGCAGATTTAACTAGACCATTACGTCTATTCTCAGGAGGATGGCGTATGCGTGTCATGCTTGCCAAATTATTATTGCAAAAACCATCGCTTTTATTGCTGGATGAGCCGACCAACCACTTGGATCTACCTTCCATCGAATGGGTTGAAAAATACATTCATGATTACGAAGGAGCCATTGTTGTGGTATCACACGATCGCTATTTCCTAGATCGTACCATCGATCATATTGCCGAGGTGTCCGGTGCCAAAATCACCTTATATCCGGGTAATTATTCATTTTACACCGAGGAAAAAGCATTGCGAAATGAGGTTCAAAAAGGAGCCTTTGAAAACCAACAAGCCCAAATTCGTCAAACAGAACGATTTATCGAGCGATTCAAGGCGAAAGCTTCGAAAGCCAAACAAGTTCAATCACGTGTTAAAGCGTTAGATCGCATTGATATCATTGATGATGTGATCGACGAAAAAGCGAAGGTGAATTTCAAATTCAACTTTGGTACGCAACCAGGACGCTTTATCTTATTCCTGGAACATGTTTCCAAGGCGTACGGAGATAAAGTAATTCTTAAAAATACCTCAGCGACAATTAATCGAGGGGATAAAATTGCGTTGATTGGCGCCAACGGAAAAGGAAAGTCTACCCTATTGCGTGTCATT
>JAIXRT010000263.1 GCA_027485075.1 Cytophagaceae bacterium | reverse complement strand
GACTGGAGTTATGGGGTTGCGGCGCGGGTAAATTTAGCCGAAACGAAGGCGGACCCGATGATTCAGGAAGCGTATGTGACAGGGCGTTATGGCATATTCGAAATGCAGCTTGGCCGAAAGCGTCAATTGCAAGGTTTAATGGACTCGACACTTAGCTCAGGTTCTTATATTTGGTCGGGCAACGCCCTCCCGATGCCATCTATCAATTTAGTTGTCAAGGATTTCTGGGCACCCGCCTTTCTGAAGGACGTCGTGGGCTTTAAAGGAAACTATTCACATGGTTGGTTTGAGAACAGTCGGGCCGATGTACGCGACTTCTATTTACATCAAAAATCTTTTTATGGCCGACTCGGCAAGCCGAATTGGAAAGTCAAATTCTACGGCGGATTTAACCATCAGGTCCAATGGGGCGGCGTATTGAAGTATGCGGATCCATATAATATTTCTGCCAAAAATGGACGTATTGCAACAGGTACTAAAGAATACTTATACATGATCACAGGTCAAAGTATTAACCGCGTCAAGGAAGGCGGAGATACCGCAACTTACGGCTTAAATGACGGATGGAACCGCTTGGGCAACCATTTGGGTACGGTGGATGTGGGTATGGAGGTAGAACTACAAGTAGGAAAATTACTCATGTATCGTCAATCCATTTATGAAGATGGATCGCTGTATTATTTAAATAATATCACCGACGGATTGCATGGAATATCATTTTCACGCCCTTCCAAAAAAGGTTTAGTTCGAGTTGTTGTGGAGTATTTAAATACCGCATCCCAAGGAGGAAATGTGTTTACAAATTCCAGCGTTTTGCGGGGCTTCGACAACTATTTGAATAACGGAGTATATAATTCGGGCTGGACTTATTTCGGCAAGGGAATGGGAACGCCCATGTTGACCTTAGATTCGGAGACAGATTTGTCGCCTACGAAGAATGTGTCTTATGACAATAACCGGGTGGAGGCCTATTATGTAGGTCTTGAAGCCTTGTTTGGCGAAAATGCGATTACTTTCCGCGGCTCGATGTCGAATGCGATCGGTTGGTTTGGTAGTGAATTTGTGCCGGTTAAAAGACAATATTCATTAGGCCTTTTTTGGTCTCGACCTATCGAAGTTTTAGGCCAAGAGGCTTTCTTGAAAGCCAACGTAGGTTTTGATACTGGTTCTTGGAAGAAGGACGTGGTAGGCGGCAGTGTTACGTTGGCTTTACCCTTACCTTAGTTTATCCAAAGAACAAGTAGCTCACCATAATCGCGGTGACAATTCCCACAAAATCAGCGGCCAATCCAGCCCAAAGCGTGTAGCGAATATTGCGCACCTGCACAGATCCAAAGTACAAAGCAACGACATACAAAACTGTTTCGGCAGAACCCTGGAATACGCAAGAGAGGCGGCCAACAAACGAATCCGAACCAAACGTTTTCATCGTGTCGATCATCATGGCGCGCGAACCACTGCCACTAACTGGGTGCAATAGGGCAGTTGGCATAGCATCTACCCAGCGATTATCCACGCCTGACAAATCCACCGCATACTTAACTCCATCTACAATAAAGCCCAAAACCCCGGAATTTCGAAGGCAGGAAATGGCCACGAGCATGCCCACGAGGTAGGGAATGATTTTCACAGAAGTTTCAAATCCACCTTTGGCGCCTTCGACAAACGTTCCGAAAATATCAATTTTCTTGCGCATGGCTGCGGCGATAAAGGAGAAGATGAGTAGGAATAAAATGCCATTTGAAATGACTTTGGATTGTATTTCGATCGCCTCTTTCGGTAGGGAGCTGAAGTACCATAAGATGCCACCGAGGAAGGCGGTTAGGCCTACGAGCCAGCTCAAAAGTACGGGTTCCAATAAATTGATTTTCTGCTTGATTGAGACAAAAATTAGTCCCGTAATCGTGGTGGCATAGGTGGCCATGAGGCAGGGAATAAAGATGTCGGACGCATCTTGAGCGCCATAAATGGCCCGCTGGGCCATGATACTCAAGGGAATTAAAACGGGTCCCGCCGAGTGCAGTACCAAGAACATGATTTGCGCGTTGGATGCCGTTTCTTTAACCGGATTAATTTCCTGTAAACTTTGCATCGCTTTTAGGCCAAAAGGCGTGGCCGCATTATCTAAGCCTAGTAAATTGGCCGAAAAATTCATAATCATTTGACCGTGAACGGGGTGATCTTTAGGGATTTCTGGGAAGAGGCGAGTAAAGAAAGGACCGATGCGGCGCGCAAGAAATTGGATGGCACCGGCGCGCTCGCCTACTTGTAAAATGCCCATGAAAAAGGTCATGACGCCGGCGAGCGGAAGAGCGATTTTCATGACGGCGATTTCGGCAGAATCAAACATGCCATCTACTAAAATTTTGAAGATATCAGCATTGCCAAAAAAGACGAATTGAATAAGCGCAACGACAAAAGCTACACCGAAGAATAGAAACCAAATCCAATTTAATGCCATAGGGTCGAGGAAATTTGGCTAAATTTAGGGAAAATCTTTGGTTCTTATGCGTCTATTCTGGGTTCTATGCTTGTTGTCGGTTCGTGTATTTGGTCAAAATCCGTGCTCATTTGAGCAGGAAATGAAAAAGCAAGGTTTGCTTGAAGTTCAGGCACACGTTCCGGAGGTGCTGGTGGAATTAAAATATGCGACAACGGATAACTTTATGGGCAAGGACGTATACGGATGTCTAAAACATGCCTTTTTGCAGCCAGAGGTGGTTGAAAAACTGAAGCGCGCACAAGCGCAGTTATCCAAAGCCCATCCTGGTTTTCGTTTATTGATTTACGATGCGGCGCGTCCGCTGTCTAAGCAGTGGGAACTGTGGAATACCTTGACGAAGTACCCGCCGAGTGAAAGGCAAAAGTATGTGGCGGATCCGCGCGAACATTCCATTCACAACTATGGTTCTGCGATTGATTTAACTGTTGCTGATGCGTCAGGGAAACCACTTGACATGGGGACGCCGTATGATTTTTTTGGTGAGCTAGCTTATCCATCGCGTGAAAAGGAGCTTTTGGCGGCTGGTAAATTAAGCCAAAAGGCGTATCAAAATCGGCTTATCTTACGAGATGCCATGGTTTCTGCGGGCTTTATGCGCATTGAATTTGAGTGGTGGCATTTCAATGCTTTTTCAAGAAGCGAGGCAAAGCGCCGCTATCAGGTGGTGCGCTAAATATTCGGTTTATCCGTAGCTCTTGCCGTTTATCCAAAAATCAGGTTCTGCCAAAAAGCTTTTGGCTAAATTTGCAAACTTAATTGAAATAGATGCATACTAGAAAATACATCATGCTTGCTTCGGTGTTGCTTGGGTCCTTTGGTGGATTCGCGCAAACGGCCATTCAAGGAAATGCGCAGGTGGTTCATTTGTCATTAGCACAAGCCGTTGAGATTGCGCTATTACATAATTTAAATGTCAAATCGTATGAGGTTAATTTAAAGAATGCGGAGCTGACGTATCAGCAATCGCGTTTTAATCAACTGCCGTCTTTAAACGGAAATATGAATCAAGCGGCCAGTTTTGGACGTTCGCTTAACCCATTTACCAATGGATTTGATTCGCGGAACATCAATTACAACAACGTAGGTTTGAATTCTAATGTGACCCTATTTAACGGCGGCGCATTAAAGAATACCATTGCCCAAAATGAGTTTGCGCTTAAGGCTACCCAGGAGGACTTAGCCTCAATACGCGAAAACATTTCGTTGCAAGTGGTGCTAGCTTATTTGGCCATTTTGAATGCAGAGGACCAATTGGCAATTGCCAATACCCAATCTCAAATCACGAAATTACAAATTGAGCGTACGCAGAAACTCGTGAATGCGGGGTCCTTGTCGATTACGAGTGTGCTGGATTTGAAGGCGCAGTTGGCCAACGAAGAATCAAACATTGTTTCGTTCCAAAGCACCTTAGACATCAACAAATTAACCTTGATGCAGCTCTTGAATGATTCAAATATTCAAGCGTTTGATTTGGCACGTATTCAAGTTCCGGTTCCTTCTTCGAAGGGATATGAGGTTACGGTGAATGACATATATACTAAAGCGTTATCGTTACAGCCGTTGGTTCGTGCAGCTGATTTTCGGGTGCAGAGCGCATTGCGCAGTGTTTCGGTGGCGAAGGCGTTTCGTTTGCCAACCTTATCGTTAAATGGAAGCTGGTCGGCCAACCAATCCAACGCATTGCGTACAGTTGAGTTGTTGGGCACCCAGACAGTAAATTTAGGTACCGTAGCCATCGGTGGGCAGTCTTATCCGGTATCTACGGTGCAGCCGAAATATGGATCAGGCGCAACGGTAGGGTATTTTGATCAATTGAATAATACTCAAAATAAAGTTGTTTCATTGAATTTGAACATTCCGATTTTCACGAAGTATGCGAATCGGACGCGTGTGTTACAGGCGGGTTTGCAGCAGCGCAATGCGGAGATAGAAGCGGAGCGCGCGCGCTTAACCTTGCGTCAAAACATTGAGCAGGCGTATGTAAATATGTTGAATGCGGCGAAGCGTTATGAAGCGGGCGCGATACAAGTGTCGGCTTTGGAAGAAAGCTTTCGCGCGTCGGAGAGTCGGTTTTCGGCGGGAACGATTGATTTTGTCAACTATAATTTACAGAAGACGAATTTGGATAAGGCGCGTTTGAGTTTGGTGCAGGTCAAATATGACTATGTATTCCGGACGAAGATTTTAGATTTTTATCAAGGAAAGAGTTTGACGTTTTAGGGGTGAGAAGTAAGAGGTGAGAGGTAAGAGTTTTGGGGAGAATATAAAATATTAATTAACATACTGGTGACTAGTGACTGACGACTAGCGACTGAATAACAAGTAAGCATATGAAAGGTAAAAAAACATGGTATATCATCGG
>JAIXRT010000098.1 GCA_027485075.1 Cytophagaceae bacterium | reverse complement strand
TGAAAAACCCCGCAAATTAATTCCGTATTAAATTTCACTTTTTCAAGAAAGTTCTTCTATAAAAAATTATAATTCTTGGAATTGTACCAAAAAACGAAGTGGAAAAGGTAAATTTTTAGGGTCGAATTGGTGTGTTACCAAATTGTTAAGAAAAGGAAACCTGATTTAACAATTTGGTCATAAAGGCATAACCTAAGGATAATTAGGCAGCCGATGGTAAGCATTAGTTTTGTGTTACAAAAATAATAACACACCAGTATTCTCATGAAATCAGTTCTTAGTAAAACCCTTTTATTTCTAGTTATTTCTGTGAGCGTTTTCGCTCAAAACGCAGGTACGCTTCGTGGTACCATTAAAGACGCAAAAACTAAAGAAGATATTATTGGCGCGACCATCCTTGTTCAAGGAATCAACAAAGGAGCAGCGACTGACATCAACGGATTTTTCTCTTTTGCTAAATTGCCAGCAGGCTCTTATTCGTTAAAGATTTCATTTGTTGGTTATGAAACCAAGATATATGAAAATGTCAAGATTTTAACTGACCAAGTAACAGAATTGAATCTTAATTTGGCTGAAGAGTCAGCAACCTTAGCGGAAGTTAAAGTTGTTGCTCAAAAATTAACCAATACGGAGGTTTCAGTTATTTCTGAGATAAAGGCAGCTCAATTAGTTGTCAGTGGTATTTCTGCCGCACAAATTACCAAAACCTTAGATCGTACAGCAGCTGAGGTTGTGAAGCGTGTTCCAGGTGTAACCATTTTCGGTGAGCGTTTTATCAATATTCGTGGTTTGAATGAGCGTTATAATACGGTTCAATTGAATAACGCATTCGCTCCTTCCATGGAAACGGATGTGCGTTCATTCTCTTTCGACATTATTCCTGCTGGTCAAATTGATCGTATCCTAGTATTCAAATCTCCATCAGCTGAAATTCCAGGCGAGTTTGCCGGTGGTGTTGTAAAGATTTTCACAAAGTCGATTCCTGAGAACAACTTTTTAACCTTAGATATCTCAAGTGCATACCGTGAGGGAACGACAGGATCTACTTTTTTTGCTACAAAAAATTCTAATTTAGCGTGGACAGGATTCAATCAAGGATATTTTGATTTACCTAAATCTTTCCCTGCTTCACGTGCCGCACTTTTAAATTCGGGCTCGGCGGGTCTAGATGCTATCGGAGCATCATTAAAAAACAATTGGATGCCTGTTGAATCGAATGCGCTTCCAGACATGCGTGCTTCCTTATCCGGCGGATTTAAGTTTGATTTAGGATCCACGAAATTAGGCAATGTAACAGCCATCAATTATTCAAATACGCGTTCTACTTTTCAAATGGCGCGTAATGATTGGGGTTTCAGTAATATAGGTGTTACTGGGGAGCCTGATGCGGTATTCAACTTTTTAGATAATCAATATACCAATGCAATTCGTTTAGGTGTTTCAAACAACTGGTCGGCTAGATTTGCCAATGGTTCCGTACTTGAATTCAAAAACTTATTTAACCAATTAGCTAACACGCAATATATCCAACGAGCTGGTTTTGATAACGGAGCAAATTGGGATATCCGTTCATTCGATCAAGTTTATCGTGGAATTTATACCGGTCAATTAACTGGTCGCCATGATCTTCAGGAAGGTACTTTAAAAGTTGACTGGATGGTGGGTTATAATTCAGCCTATCGTCAGCAACCTGACTACAAGCGTTTTAGATATAATGTGGATGGAGCAAATGCGAGTTTGTTTATTCCAAACGGTGCTGCGCAAACAACGGTATTAGGAAGAACTTACATCGACATGACGGAGTCTTCGTATACAGCGGCATTCAACGCAGTGAAGAAAATTGATTTAAAAGAGGGCAAAGAGCTTGAGCTGAAGTGGGGTGCATTCTTCGAGGATAAAGTACGTGATTTTGGTGCTCGAAACATTGGTTATGTAAAGTCTACACCTTCTTTCCAAACCACCTTGCCTATTGATCAATTGTTATCACCACAAAATTTTAACTCTAGAACAGGTATTCGTTTAGATGAGCAAACAAATCCAAATGACTCCTATGACGCGAGTAATACCTTATTGGCTGGATATGCATCTGTTAATTATGCATTAGGGAAAAAATTCAACATTATTGCGGGTGTTCGTGCAGAGCAGAATAGTCAGAAATTAAATTCTGCTGATTTAGTTGGCAAGGCAATTAATTACGATAACACACGCTTGGATTTGTTGCCTTCGATGAATGTTACATATAACTTTACTGAAAAGTCATTATTGCGATTAGCGTATGGAAAAACGTTAAATCGTCCTGAATTCCGCGAACTTGCTCCGTTCTCTTTCTATGATTTCGTGAATAACCGGACGGTATCTGGTAATCCAACATTGAAGAATGCGAACATTCAAAATTTTGATTTCAGGTATGAATTTTATCCTACGCCCTCTGAATTAATTAGTATTGCGGCGTTTTACAAAGATTTCAAAAACCCAATTGAAGTTGTTTTCGCATCGGGGGCTAATCCATTGTTGAATTTTTCAAATGCAGAGTCGGCATTCTCAACAGGTTTAGAGGCTGAGATTCGTAAGAATTTAGGCGCGGGTTCTCCTAACTCTATATTGGGTCGTACGAGTTTGGTACTTAATGGAACGTACATCTATAGCCGAGTTAAATTGGATGAAAAGCTGGCAGCTGATCAGTCGGATAATCGTCCACTTCAAGGACAATCTCCTTATATCGTCAATGCGGGTTTAAATTATAACGCTACACAGAAAGGCTTGCAATTGAATTTAAATTACAACGTCATTGGTAAACGTATTTTCGCGGTGGGTAACAACTTTGGTGCTCCATATCCAGATTGGTATGAGATCCCAAGAAATGTAATTGATTTTAATTTCTCCAAGCAGCTGACCAAAGCCATCATGATTAAGGGCGGTGTTAGTGATATCTTAAATCAAGGAAATATCATTTTGCAAGACGGAAATCAAGATCAGATATTCGACCGCAACCAAGATCAAATTATTCAGAACTATGCACCAGGTCGCGTAGCTTCTTTAGGACTTATAATTTCTCCATTTAATTAAACTTAATTTTCAATTTAAATTCTAAAAACAAAAGTGATGAAACGCTTACAAACAAACATGTTTAAAGTTTTCGCTATGTTAGCTATCGCGGTAGTAACATTAGCAAGTTGCCAAAAGGAAGAAGAAGTCTTTCCTGTTCCAACGATCTCAACGTCTGGTACGCTAGCTGGTATTCCAGGAGCTACAGTTACTGTGAAGGCTTCCATTAATGCGCCTGCTGGTATTAAGTCGATTACTGTTTTAAAGAATGGTGTCGCATTTGATTCTAAAATTTACGCCGGGGAAAAGACAGCTGAATACTCGAAAGATTATGTGATTGAAGGTACGGCTGGATCGACGGTTACTTTCACTGTTCAGGTGACGGATAACAAAAATCAAGTATCTGCATTGGTATCTATTCCCGTGACGGTATCGGTAGTACCTCCTAAAACGATTGTGGATGTGGAGGGGGTCATTGAAGGGAATGTAACTTGGACCAAGGATAAAATTTATCGGTTGAAAGGCTATGTTCGAGTAGGTGACGAACCTACCTCAGGGACAGTGACGAAGGTTGGACAATTAACGATTCAAGCGGG
>JAIXRT010000001.1 GCA_027485075.1 Cytophagaceae bacterium | reverse complement strand
TACCTAAGTCAATTCCAATAATTTTTCCCATGATTATTTATTTTAATTTTCACCCATTTACACAAGGATAATGCCATCCTATCCTTTCATGTCACTTTATGCCAAATTGTCATAAATCATGATTTATTCATTTAAATCGGCAGATAATCGGTCGAAATGATACGTGGACGTCGAGAATGTAAGTAAAGGACTTGTCAATAAGTCAAAATAGACCGAAATATTTGAAATGACATTCATGGGTATTTGCTTCCAATAATTTCTGACCTGATTTTTAGAAAAACTATTGTGATCTGTATTTAATTAAAAAGACCAAGAGTTAACTCTTGGCCTTCTATTTAAATCAGTTGTTTACTTTCTCCTAATATCGTGTATTCTTTTCCTTTGACTAGTAAAGTAATTGGAGTTACAGATAAGTTCGCAATCTCAACACCGGTACGTTGAATTTTAATCGCTAGTTGGTTTGATCTAAAATTGATCTTAAATGCATATTCTTCCCATTGATTTGGAAGGAATGGATTAAAACTTAGCAGGTCATTCACCAGCATCATGCCACCAAATCCTTTAACAATGGACATCCAGGTACCTGCCATACTGGTGATATGGCAACCATCCTCAGTATCATTGTTGTAATCATCTAAATCCAAACGCGCAGCTCGGGTATAGAATTCATATGATTTGTCTTCTTTTCCCAATTTTGCAGCTAGAATATTGTGCACACATGGACTCAATGATGATTCATGAACTGTCAAAGGTTCATAGAAATTGTAATTACGCTCAATTTCTTCTTTGCTGAAATCAGTTTCAAAGAAATACATGCCTTGCAATACATCAGCTTGCTTGATGTAACATGAACGTAAAATGCGATCCCATGACCAGTTTTGGTTGATAGGTCTTTGACCCGCAGGTATAGCATCTACAGGTGCAATTACCTTATCCAAGAATCCATCTTGCTGTAAATATATCCCCTTTTGTTCATCCCTCGGGAAGTACATGTTTTGAATGATATGTTCAAATTGGGTAATCTCCTCGTCCTTGAAATTCGTTTTTGCTAGTTTCTCTTGAGCAATTTCTGGGTAATTTGATTTGATTTCCTTCAACACAGCCAACGTATATTTCAAGCACCAAACAGCGAAATAGTTTGTATACCAGTTGTTGTTTACGTTGTTCTCATATTCGTTAGGCCCCGTGACGCCTAGCATCACATATTTTTGCTGGTTCTCCGACCAGTTGACACGTTGTGCCCAAAAACGTGAAATGCCAATTAATACTTCCCAACCATAGTCAATTAAATGCTTTCGGTCGTTGGTATAATCTACATAATCTTTGATTGCATACGCGATTGCTCCATTACGGTGAATTTCTTCAAAGGTGATTTCCCACTCATTATGGCACTCCTCTCCGTTCATCGTAACCATCGGATATAAGGCGGCACCTTGATTAAAACCAAGTTTTCCTGCGTTTTCGATGGCGCGATCTAATTGTTTCCAACGGTAGATTAAAAGATTTTTGGATACATTTTGATGTGCCGTTGCTAAATAGAATGGAATGCAATAGGCTTCCGTATCCCAATAAGTGGATCCACCGTACTTTTCACCGGTAAAACCTTTTGGTCCAATATTTAAGCGATCATCTGCACCCGTATACGTTTGATTTAATTGAAAAATGTTAAAACGAATGCCTTGTTGGGCAGACACGTCCCCTTTAATCACCACATCATTAATCGACCACTTCGCTTCCCAAGCTTCAGCTTGTTCTTTTTTCATGGTATCGAATCCCTTTGCGCAAATACGGTTTAAGTAGTCAATTCCACGAGCTTCTAATATTGCGGCTGGGTGATTTTCTGTACTTAAGTTGACAGCAAATTTGGTGATACTTAATTTTTCACCTTGTGCTGTTGGCACTAAATAGGTTAACGAACTAAACTTTTCTTTCGTTTCAGTCTTTGCGGCTATTGCTTGTTTTTGTCCATTGATAGCTAATTCTATCTTTTGGCCTGTAAATACTTCAAAACCTGTTTTCTTCGTTTTAGACCAAACGAAAGAAGTATTTTCACGCGCACCTACTTTTACTTCATCCCAAAATTTCTCATCGTAGTTCGAATCCTTATTTTTAATATCACCGTCTACGAATGCTTTTATAGATAGTGTAGCTGAAAAATTAAGTGGAATTATTTGATATGAAATGACGCCAGACTCATCATCAGCCATGCTATTTAAGCGAATGGACTCAATGGAAATAGATTTTCCCGAAGGTAATGTCACGTCACATTGACGTAGGATGAAACCTTCTTTCATGTTTAATTCACGGTAGAAGGAATTTATTTTACTTGTGTGTAAGTCTACTATTTCTCCGTCAATGCTAATCTCTAGGCCATTCCAATTTGCCGCATTAAGTACTTTGGCAAAATATTCTGGATACCCATTTTTCCACCAGCCTACACGTGTTTTATCTGGATAATAAACACCGGCTACGTAATTACCTTGAAGTGTTTTCCCTGTATAAGTTTCTTCAAAAGAACCGCGCTGGCCCATGCGGCCATTTCCTAGTGAAAAGATTGATTCGGTTACTTCGTTGAACTCAGGATGAAATTTGTCTTCGATGATTTTCCATTCATCGAGTTTTAAATATTGTTTCATGTAAACTCAGGGTTATTAGGTAATCTGTACAAAATTAAACGAATGTCTCTTTTTGTAAATTCTGTGCTAGTGTGTTTCTTAAAATTGCAATAATTCAGCTGCTTGAATACCCACAAAACTTGGGATAACTTTGTCGGCCCGACTCAACATGTCCGCATCGCCAATTCCAATAGCACGCATATTTCCAGCTTTGGCAGCTTCTACGCCAGCTTGTGCATCTTCGAAAACGATACATTCTGTTGGTAAGAAACCTAAACCAGCAGCTCCTTTCAAGAATACCTCAGGATCTGGTTTACTCTTCGTGACCTTATTTCCATCAATGATTAAATCGAACCAGTCGATTAAGCCAGTTTTGGATAAAATAACTTCAGCATTTTTGCTGGCGGAACCTAGTGCTATTTTAAAACCTGCTTCTTTGATTTGATGTAAGAAATCCAATACACCAGGCAAGATTTCACTTGGATTCATAGTAGAAATTAAATCCAAGTAATTTTCATTCTTTTCCAGTAACCAGGCAGATTTTTCCTCCTCCGTGGCGGTATAATTCGCCCAAGCTAAAATTCGGTTTAATGACTCTACGCGTGATACGCCTTTTAATTGTTCAT
>JAIXRT010000047.1 GCA_027485075.1 Cytophagaceae bacterium | reverse complement strand
TTAGCGCATAAAAAACTCCACCTTGGAGAAAAGGATGCTATGGAATTTGTAGATGTTATTCAAGAAACGATTGAGGACCGAACCAAAAACTTTGTCACGAAGGAATATTTGGATGTTCGTTTAATGGAGCTTGAGTTAAAATTATCATTACAAATCGCAGCAACTAAAAACACCCTCATCCTTTGGATGTTTACCTTTTGGATGGGTCAACTTGCCGCGATGTTTGGATTTTTATACCTATTTCTAAAGCATTAGGCTTTTCGTTTCGCCAGGAAGAACATCCCTACGACAGAAATGATTAGCATACCTAAACTGGCAACATCCTGCCAGCGAAGCAACTCGGGGTGATTCATTAAATTAGCCGATGATGCTGCCTGTGTTCCAGTCCATAAAGCAATTAAAGTTCTTGGAAGCATCCCTAAAGTCCCGCCTACGAAAAACTGACGTAAGGGAACTCCCAAAAATGCCATTAGGGCATTGGTAATTGCAAAGGGAAAAATTGGAGAAAGTCGGGCTAAAAACACCCAAGCAAAGGATTGTGCCTGAACATTTGCTAAAAATTTACCCGCCTTAAATTTTACGCGAATCAACTCAATCAGTGCGTCACCTTTCATCAGACGTGCCATCAAATATCCCAGTAAAGAAGCAATGACATAGGCTATAAAGAGTGGCATCAGTCCCGCCCATCCCCACACATAACCTGTAAACAGCGCGAAAAAGGTCGTAGGACAAAGGGCTAACCCCATGATGAAAATGGCTGAAATCCAGAAAAGAACTAATTCTAACGTGGAAAAACTAATGAAAAATGCAGGATTCGCTAAGGCAAAATAGCCAATAAAAAGACTAAATAGAACGGGTAATGCGCCCATCCAAATGAGGTATAATGTTTCAAGAAGGATTCGGCGGTTTTGGGGCATAGGGCCAACAAATATACGCTTCTTTTCATAATCCAAGCCCTTTTGTCTACCTTTGCAGGGCATTTTGCCCATTTAAAAGTCATCCATGGAAATCGCAATCATCAAATACAATGCCGGGAATGTGCAGTCGGTCATGTATGCATTGGACCGAATTGGAATGAAATACCAATGGACAGATGATGAAAAGGTAATTCAATCTGCCGATAAAGTCATCTTCCCTGGCGTAGGCGAAGCAAGTACAGCAATGGCCTATTTACGTGAAAAAGGCTTAGATCAATTGATTCCTTCCTTAAAACAACCTGTTTTAGCGACTTGCATAGGTATGCAACTATTATGTAAGGATTCTGAGGAAAACAATACGACTTGCATGGGCGTTTTCGATGTGCCTGTGAAACGATTCGTAAGTGCCGACTTGAAAATACCGCATGTAGGTTGGAATTCAATTCAAGCATCAGGGGAAAACGTCCTGATGGAGGGGCTTAAAAAAGAAGAATACGTATATTTTGTTCATTCCTTTTACGCACCGATAAACACCTACACATCCGCTATTTGCGATTATGCCCAGCCATTTTCGGCTATGTTGCAAAAAGATAATTTCTATGCAGCTCAATTTCACGCAGAAATATCAGGTGTGGCAGGTCAAAAAATTATTCAAAACTTCTTAGCGCTATAATCTATGTTCCAACTCATTCCAGCCATCGATATTATTGGAGGACAATGCGTTCGGTTAACGCAAGGAGATTACCAACAAAAAAAAGTATATAGTTCCGATCCTTTAGAAATTGCCAAAGCATTCGAAGGGGCCGGTATTCAGCGTTTACATTTAGTAGATTTAGACGGAGCGAAAGCCAAAGAAATTGTTAATGCCGCTGTTTTAGAGCGTATTGCATCGAACACTTCCCTGCATATTGATTTTGGCGGTGGGGTACAATCCGATGAAATGATTGACCGAGCTTTTTCGGCCGGTGCAGCGCAAATTACGGCGGGAAGTATAGCCGTACGGAATCCTGAATTAGTTCATGGTTGGTTCAAAAAATATGGCACCGATAAAATTATCTTGGGTGCCGACGCACACAACGAAAAAATCGCTGTGTCCGGTTGGCAAGAAAATTCAAACATTTCCATTTATGATTTTCTCACCGACTATCAAGCGGCTGGCGCGCAATATGTCATTTCAACTGATGTAGCGAAGGACGGCTTATTACAAGGTCCGAGTTTTGAATTGTATAAAAAAATCCAGGCGAATAACCCTGGATTACATATAATTGCGAGTGGCGGCGTCGCCAGTTTGCTAGATTTGGTACAATTACGCGAAATGAATTTATTCGGTGTGATTGTTGGCAAAGCCTTTTACGAGGGCCGCATTACGCTTGAAGATTTAGCCACTTTTGCCAAAGAATCCTTATGCTAACGAAACGAATTATTCCTTGTTTGGATATAAAGGAAGGTCGGACTGTGAAGGGGACCAACTTTGTTGATTTGCGTGATGCAGGAGATCCTGTTGAATTAGGTGCATTGTATGCGGAGCAAGGGGCGGATGAACTAGTCTTTTTGGATATCACTGCTACCGTAGATAACCGGAAGACCTTAGTAAATTTAGTACGGGAAGTGGCAAGACATGTGAATATTCCGTTCACGGTAGGTGGTGGAATAAGTAGCATCGAAGATGTGTCAGCCTTACTGAATGCTGGTGCCGACAAGGTTTCAATAAACTCTTCGGCAGTGCGTAGACCTGAGTTAATTGACGAATTAGCTTTACAATTCGGATCACAATGTATTATTGTTGCGATTGATACTCGATTTGTAGAAGGAAATGATTGGGTGCATACACATGGAGGTCGGAAAATTACGGAAATTCAAACCATAGCATGGGCCAAAGAAGTCGAATCACGAGGTGCAGGTGAGATTTTATTGACTTCGATGGATGCAGACGGCACTAAATCTGGTTTTGCTAATGACTTAACAAGTCGTATTTCCTCACAGTCTTCGATCCCTATCATCGCATCTGGCGGTGCAGGATCCATGGAACATTTTTATGAGGTTTTCACGGAGGGAAAAGCTGATGCCGGGTTGGCAGCAAGTATATTTCACTTCAAGGAAATTGAGATTATCGAATTGAAAAAATACTTAGCGAACAAAGGAATTCCCATGCGGATATACTAATTTAACCCTTATGAGTTTACAACCAGATTTTTCAAAAGGTTTAGTCCCTGCCATCATTCAAGATGCAAAAACGCTAAAAGTGCTTATGCTCGGGTACATGAACGAAGAAGCCTATACCCAAACCATCGCAGAAAAACGGGTAACCTTTTTTTCCCGTTCAAAAAATCGCTTATGGACCAAAGGGGAGACATCTGAAAACTATTTAGATGTGGTCAATATCGCCATTGATTGTGACCAAGACACTATTTTGATCCAGGCGAATCCAGCAGGGCCAACATGCCATACGGGTGCAGATACATGTTTCAATGAGTCGAATGCAGATAATGCAGCCTGGTTAGATCACTTAAAACACATCATTCGATCACGTAAAAACGCCTCATCCGATACGTCATATACGGCTTCATTATTCCAAAAAGGCACACACAAAATTGCTCAAAAAGTGGGCGAAGAAGCTGTTGAGTTAGTCATAGAAGCCCTGATGAAAAATGATGATTTATTCAAAGGAGAAGCGGCAGATTTAATATTCCACTTATTGGTATTATTAGAAGACCGAGGAATTGGGTTAGAAGAAATTGTTAAGACATTACAAGCTAGACATCAGAAATAACATGATTGGATTTATTATTCGTTACATCATTATTGCCGGAGTAGTCATGATTATCCCTCGTTACTTAAAGGGGATCTCTGTGGATGGATTTACTACAGCCTTATTCGTAGCGCTAGCGATGGGATTTTTGAATTCCTTCGTTAAACCTATTTTGAAAATTATCAGTTTGCCGATAACCTTTATGACACTAGGGTTATTTTCGTTAGTAATTACCGTAGGAATGGTGTATTTGGTCGAAGTCTATGTCCCCGGCTTTCAGGTTAGCGGATTCATCGCCCCATTGATTTTCAGTTTCATAGTTGGCTTTACTAATTCCGTTTTAGGAATGTTCACCAAATAAATCAAAGTGGGATTCCTTCTTGAAAAGTAATCTCTGTGGCGATACCCATCGCGCTAAATCGAAAGGCAATCGATTTTGCTTGGGAAGGTTTTTGTTGGCACTGGGGTCCCGGCTCCAAAAAGTAGATATAATATTCTTGATTTCGGTCCGCTAGTTGCTGTAAATCAGGCTTGCCCAAAATCTCATCCATGTTATTTGAACTCACCCCCTGAAAATTCATTTTATGTGCTTTTAACCATGCGACTTGTTGGCCACGCTTCCCACCACATGCACCACGATCTTGCTTGAATGCAGCTGCATCAAAACCAGCTAAATCAGGCTGATGCGTACAAGCGCTAAATGATAGGGCAAAGACGAATAAAATGAAATACTTCATATAGATGAGTTAGAGCACAAAAGTAAAGAAATGTCAGTAAATTGAACCATTAAATTCAGCGTGTGAATATTTTAATTTGTCCAGATAAATTCAAATCATCCTTAACGGCTCAAGAGGCGGCAGAAGCGTTGGCAAAAGGAATTTTAGCTAAGCGAAAAAAGTCTGTCATTCAAATTGTTCCACTTGCCGACGGCGGAGAGGGAACGCTGGAAATGATTCAAATGATGCAAGGAGGAACGTGGCAAACATACCGTGTTCAGGACCCCTTAGGTCGGGAAATAGATGCCTCCTTCTTGTGGCTTGCCGACCAAAAAACTGCTTACATTGAAATGGCTCGTTGTTCTGGGCTACAGCTACTTCAAAAAAACGAACAAAATCCATTGAAAACGAATACGTTTGGGACGGGACAGCTAATCAATCATGCCATCGATCTAGGTGCAGAAACCATCGTGTTAACCATAGGAGGTTCTGCGACAAATGATGCTGGAATAGGCATGGCGGCTGCGCTAGGCTATCAGTTTCTTGACAAAGAGGGAAATATTTTGGAGCCGGTTGGTGAAAATTTAGTCCATATCACCCAAATCATAGGACAAACTCCTTCTCTGAAAACGCAATTTATTGTCCTGACTGATGTTGACAATCCCCTACATGGCCCGCAAGGTGCTGCGCATATTTTTGCTAAACAAAAAGGTGCCAACATGATATCAATTAAACGATTAGACAATGGTCTAATTAATATAGCCAAATGGCTTCCCGCACAAACCCCTGGAGCTGGGGCAGCGGGTGGTTTAGGGGCAGGGGCTGTTTATTTCTTGGGGGCAAAAATAGTTTCAGGTGCAGAGTGGCTTCTGAACAAAGTACATCTAGATCGCGCCATACGCAAGGCTGACTATATCATAACGGGAGAAGGTAAAATAGACCAACAAACCTGGTCGGGCAAGTTAGTAGCTAATGTAGTCGGGCGAGCTGACAAGCAATTTAAACAGACTATTTTGGTATGTGGGACCTTTGAGGATGAAGAAAAAATACCTTTGTTTATGGATGCGAAGGATGTCTATAGCGTTCTAAACGAATCTACAAGTAAAGCAGACGCTATGGCTAATGCGGCTTCCTACTTGGAAGTAATTGGCGAAAAAATAGCGTTAAAGTATTTATAAGGCAGAAAGCTTCTGTGCGGCTTCTCGTAGAACATCATCATTTTTGGCGAAGCAAAAACGCAAAATCCGGTCTTGGGGAGGATTTTCATAAAATACAGAAACGGGGATCGAGGCAACTTTTAATTCTTTGGTTAGACGTACAGCTAAATCTACATCAGATTCATTACTAATTTCAGCATAATCCAAACACTGAAAAAAGCTTCCGTGTGAAGGTAAAATCTTCCACCGGGAATCCTTGAAATAGGACGCAAACAAATCACGTTTCTGTTGGTAA
>JAIXRT010000210.1 GCA_027485075.1 Cytophagaceae bacterium | reverse complement strand
TTCTCATCAGAAAGAGTATCTCCCGTTTTGATGTCTTTGAAACCTACTACCGCACCGATATCACCAGCACCTAAACGCTCGATAGAGTTTTGCTTGTTCGCGTGCATTTGGAAGATACGCGAGATACGCTCCTTATTTCCTGAACGGTTGTTCAATACATAAGAACCAGAATCCAATCCACCAGAATAGGCACGGATAAAACATAAACGACCTACGTAAGGATCCGTTGCAATTTTAAATGCCAAAGCCGCGAATGGCTCAGACTCACTTGGTTTACGTAAGATTTCAGCGCCTGTATCAGGGTGAGTTCCACGAACACCTTCTTTATCCATTGGAGATGGCAAGATAGCCATTACATAATCCAACATCGTTTGAACACCTTTGTTTTTGAAAGATGAACCACAAAGCATTGGAACGATTTTCATAGAGATCGTAGCTGCACGTAAAGCGGCTAAGATTTCATCTTCCGAGATAGATGCTGGATCTTCGAAGTATTTCTCCATCAAAGACTCATCAAACTCAGCTACTGCTTCTAGTAATTTCTCACGGTATTCAGTCGCCTCCTCTAACATATCATCTGGGATAGGTACCTCAGTGAATGTCATTCCCTTATCTGCCTCGTTCCATTTGATACCACGGAAGTTAACTAAGTCAACTACCCCTTCGAATCCTTCTTCAGCTCCGATAGGTAATTGCAAAGGCACCGCGTAGCTACCTAACATTTCTTTTACTTGCTTACACACGTTTAAGAAATCAGCACCTGAACGGTCCATTTTGTTAACGAAACCGATACGAGCTACGTTGTAGTTGTTCGCCAAACGCCAGTTAGTTTCTGATTGTGGCTCTACACCGTCTACGGCAGAGAATAAAAATACTAGACCATCCAATACACGTAATGAACGGTTTACTTCAACCGTAAAGTCTACGTGACCCGGCGTATCAATAATGTTGATGTGGTAATCTTGATCGCGGTATTTCCAACCAACTGTTGTTGCAGCCGAAGTGATCGTGATACCACGCTCTTGCTCTTGCTCCATCCAGTCCATTGTTGCCGCACCATCATGTACCTCACCAATTTTGTGGGACACACCTGCATAATACAGAATACGTTCCGTCGTGGTGGTTTTACCAGCATCAATATGCGCAGCAATACCGATGTTTCTAGTGAATTTTAAATCGCGTGCCATTTTAAAAGGTTAATTATGAAATGTTTTTTTTAATCCGTTTGCTAATAATCAAGTACTTGGACAATGAATTGACTAGGTACTCGTTTAGGGGTGCAAAATTACTGAAACTTAATTAAATACAAAAATTTTTCTGAGATGTTTAAAGCCTTTTTACAATTGCTTTACCCAAAGCTTTGTTTTGCCTGCCAGGAGCCTCTATTCCCAAGCGAAGATTTTATCTGTACAACTTGTCGGATCGTACTCCCCCGTGTAGATTTAGCTGAAAATACGCCGAATTGGGTTCGGGCGAAGTTTGATGGACTCATTGAATTCGATGAGGCACATGCCTTTTTCCATTTTATGCCTGGTAGTCGCGTACAGCAAATGATGCACCAAATTAAATATAAAGGAGCCTCTGAGCTAGGGGTATTTCTTGGCTCGTGGGCAGGCGACTCATTGAAAAAGTCCCATTATTGTTCGGAGGTTAATTGCATCGTCGCCATTCCTTTACATCCCAAACGCCTGAAAGAACGCGGGTATAATCAGGCCGCTGTCATTGCCAGGGGACTCGCGCAATCCTTAGAAATTACCTTACTTGAGGACGTGTTGGCAAGAACCATGCAGTCGCACTCGCTCATCGGCCTAAACAGAGCCGCACGCTACGAAGAACTAGAAAATGTTTTTGAGGTAATTGATCCCGCTAAACTACTGGGATCACACGTACTGATTGTTGATGATACGCTGACCACAGGGGCTACATTTCTGGCTGCGGCACATAAAATAAGGGCTGCCGGAGCGACAAAAGTTTCCTTCTTCGCACTGGCAGCCCTCAAATAAATTACTTATTCGTACCTGCAGAAATCATCGCACAACGGAAACCAATGGTTGCTGTTGCCGAATCTTCATCCAAATAACGACGTGTTCCTGGAGCTAACCAATAAGCTACGTCAGCCCATGATCCACCTTTGTACACACGTACTTTATTCGTGATTAAGGAGTTTTGATTTTTACTATCGTAACGAGAAGCTTTATCGTCTTTATCGGTCCGACGAACCGGGTTCAGGTCATTAAAATCCTGGAACGATAACGGACGATACAAATCTTGTACCCACTCATTTACGTTACCGGCCATTTGGTATAAACCAAAATCGTTTGGTGAATATTTATAAATCTCAGCAGTGATTATCGCGCCATCGTTTGATTTACCTGCAATACCTGCATAGTCACCACGTCCACGCTTGAAGTTGGCCAACATATTTCCGCGACCTTTACCGGTAGATTCACGCAACGAAGGACCATCCCAAGGGTAAATACGCTGATTCACCTGATTTTCATCTTGTTGCTGCGTACCAATCATCGCTTTCGCTGCATATTCCCATTCTGCCTCCGTAGGTAGGCGGTAAGAAGGTAAAACACGTCCTGATTCGATCGTTAAACGCGCTGGAGCTGCTGCACGCGTCGTAGCCGATGCTGTTGTCGCTGCCGCTGCTGCCCCTTTCTTAGGTTTTTTCTCTTTCGCTACCGGAACGGTGGCTAAATTGTTATTCACTGCTGCTGTTCTCCACACACAATAATCAGTCGATTGCTTCCAAGAAACACCCACTACTGGGTACATACGAAAGCCAGGGAAGCGTAAATATTGCTCTACATATGGATCATTAAATGCTAAATCATTGCGCCAAACGGTAGTATCTGGCAAGGCTGATTCGTAGAAATCTTGCGTTGAATCTCGCTTTACAGCATCTAAATATTCCAAGTAATGTACGTTGGCAATTTCAGTTTCATCCATGTAGAATGATTGAACTGAGACCGTACGCTCAATATTATCATGGATTCCCATGATATCTTCCTCCAAAGAACCCATCGTAAAACGACCGCCCTCGATAAATACCAAGTTCGGTCCGGTCAATTGTCCTGTGAATTTTTTGTCTACCTGGAAGCCACCTTTTTGATTATACGCCAAACCTGTGGCTGTAGATGCATTTCCGATATTGATACTATTCGGTTTTCCGCCCGAAAGACCACCTTTTAATCCATTCTTCAAGCCATTAGGGCAAGAAGTTAGCAGGAGAACGCTAGCACAAAGGCTAAGTGCAATTTTTAATTTAGCAATCATTTAGATTCTTTTTCGTAAGAATTTGAAAAGCAAAGGTATGAAAATCAAACAAAATGCTCAATGCTATCCCAAAATATCCACTAAAATAGTATTTAATTCTGGTATCGTACTCACTTTATCAAGTTGTAAGATCATTTTACCCGATTTTTCCCGCAATTGACATTGTCCTTTTTTCGAGTTCACAAACTGTATAACTCGTACTACGATGTCTTGTGGAATATCTGTTGAAACGAAATAGAGCTTCAACATATTGTTCTTTAGTAATATTTTTTCAACCCGAAGCAGTTGCGCTTTCCAGCGACAACGAACTAATTCTGTCATATCTCGTACTTCGTTTGGCATCTGACCAAATCGGTCTTCCATTTCTGAGACAAACGTTGCCAATTCCGTTTCGTTCTCTAATTCATCTAAGCGGGTGTATAAGGCCAGTCGCTCCGAAATACTTTGTACATATTCCTCTGGAATCAACACGCGCATATCGGTTTCAATCTGACAATCGACCGTTAAGGCCTCGGCAATTTGGGCGAGGTCTGTTTCAAATAAGGCACGGAATTCAGTTTCTTTAAGCTCCTGAACCGCCTCATCCAAAATTTTATGGTACATATCGTACCCCAAATCATTGATAAATCCACTCTGTTCCGCACCCAATAAATTACCTGCCCCACGAATATCTAAATCCCGCATCGCCACCTTAATTCCATCGCCTAAATCAGAGAATTCCTCCAACGCACTGAGGCGTTTCCGCGCATCACTTGTCAAATTTGCCAGCGATGGGGTCACTAAATAACAGTAAGCTTTTTTGTTTGATCGACCTACGCGGCCACGCATTTGGTGCAAATCAGACAAGCCAAAATGATTCGCGTTAATGATGTAAATCGTATTTGCATTCGGGATGTCAAGTCCCGATTCAATGATATTCGTGGCAACGAGTACGTCGTAATTTCCTTCGATGAAGTCCATCATGATTTTCTCTAACCTGTCTCCTTCCATTTGGCCGTGCGCCACGCCAATTTTCGCATCGGGAACTAAACGTAAAATCCGATTCGCTGTACTTTCTAATTCATTAATCCGATTATGGACTACAAATACTTGTCCACCACGTGCTAATTCCTCCCTTACCCCATCGCGCAAAAGTTCGTCGGTCATTACGACCAGCTTCGTTTCGACCGGTTGGCGGTTAGGTGGCGGCGTCGCAATAATCGATAAATCCCGCGCACCCATAAGTGAAAAATGTAATGTCCGTGGAATTGGTGTAGCAGTCAGTGTTAACACATCTACATCCACGCG
>JAIXRT010000195.1 GCA_027485075.1 Cytophagaceae bacterium | reverse complement strand
ATCCTCCTGCGCCGCAATTCCTTTAAACAAGGTCAATGACCGATCTAACTCGCCTGATTTAGCCAGCGAATAAGCGAATTTAAACGTCCGGTTCCGAGAAAATTTAGTGGGTGAAGCTTTGTACAAAATGTTATAATTCCCGGCAGCCTTGGCATATTGGCCATTGGCAAATTGCTTCTCGGCAAGGATAAGTGCCAATTCCGTCACTAGGTATTTTCCGGTCGTATCGGCTAAAATAGGTTCTACAAACTGTTCGAGTTCCGCAATTTTACCTTGCTTCATGAGTGCAGAACTGATCCATTGAGGGATTTCGGGACCGTAGGTTGGGTCTTTAGCGGCCAACTTAAAATCAGCAATTGCCTCATCGTACATCCCCGACCTGAAATGCATCACACCGGCGTAATAAGCTGCAGGCATAGAAAATTCTTCTTCGGATTCGTATTTTAAATTATTGAACAAAGCCAGCGCCTCCTTGAATTGCTTGACCTGATAATGCGAAATGGCTAAGAAATATGTGTATTCTAAATTGGTCTGCGCCGCTTGACTCAAATAGCGAATCGCACGGACCCAATCGCCCGTTTCATAATAAAACACCCCTATTTCACGTTTGAGTAGGGCAGCAAAAGGACTTTCTGGATGCTCTGAAACAAAACGAATGGCTTGCATTTCCGCTTCGGGACGCATCGTATAAATCGAACACATGGCGATATAATATTCGACCTGCGTTTTTTCCGCAGTTGACTCCCGAGGTTGTTGCTGTAAATAGCTTAAATATTGAATAAATTCTTCGCGTGCAGCGATGAAGTTTTTAGACTGAAAAAAGAAATTGGCTTGGCGAAATGTTTTGGCAGGATCAGTTGGCAAAGTGGTTTGTTGGCCCACACTTACCCACGCAGATAAAAACAAGAAAAGGAATGAAATACTAAAGGCAAAAAAACGTTTTTTCATTCAAAGAATAAGGAGTGTTAATAAAGATGCAAAATACAATTAAATTTCAATATTGATTTGAGTTTAAAACGGATAATCAACAATATTATTTCCATATGACACTATTTTCTCTAATTTTGAAACATCAAATTACCAAATCAATCCCCGTATGCTACGCATTATTCTTTGCTTACTGATATTTTCGCCAGCCTTTGGCCAAGAAGCAGACCGCAGTACGAACAAACGAATTCCTCCCATAAAAAATGGTGGCTACGTCATCTTTGAAAAAAATGGACATGGATTAATTGCGACAGTTGAAAATATCGGAAAACTAGATTTTAAACAAGCGCAAAAAGCGTGTGAGGAGTTAACTCAAAATGGATTTGATGATTGGCGTTTGCCTACCAAAGAAGAGTTCGATTTGATACATCCAAAATTAAACCACAAGAAAATCGGTGGAGGAAGTATTTTTCAATCAGCCTGGTATTGGACTTCATCGGAGGTCGACAAAGACAATGCCTACACACACAACTTACAAACTGGTTTACAATCGCCTTATTTCAAAGATTTTAAATGCTTGGTGAAAGCTGTTCGCTCGTTTTAGGCAACACACCAAAACGTTTCATTTGCACATCCATCACCCGAAACCAAATGGGTGGAACGACGGCCAATAAAATCATGCCTGGATATCCCGTAGGCATTTGCGGTGTATCTTCCTGATGGCGCAAAACCTGATATTTCCGAGAGGCTTGGTAATGATGATCGCTGTGGCGGCTTAACTCAAACAACAATAAGCGACCCATAATGTGATTGCTATTCCAGGAATGATGTGGCTTCACACGCTCATAACGCCCAGATTCCACACGGTCACGGCTTAACCCATAATGCTCAATGTAATTCACGGTTTCTAATTGGATCGCACCAATGAATGCAGCTACCATAAAGGAACCCATCACCAGGGTGCCAAAAAACCAGCCAATTACAGCTAAAAACGACAATTGAATAAAAATAAATAACAGGGTTTGTTTGGCATCAATCTGCCAAGCACTACGCAACGTACCTGGAAAAGTTTGTAACCAAAAGGCAAATACCGACTGCTTGTACTTCGCGGAGCTCGGATCGTCCGGCGTACTTACATGCGTGTGATGTCCTTTGTTATGTTCGATAAAAAAGTGCATATACAAACTGGTTAGCAATAGGCACTTAGCTAAAAATTGCTCCGCCTTTTTCGAGCGATGGCCTAATTCATGTGCGAGGTTAATGCCGAAAATACCGGCCAATAAACCCATCATGGCGATTCGGCCGAGACGATCTGTCCAAACTAATTCATCCTGCATGCTTTGTAAAAAGAAATACAAGCTCACCATTTGCAAGCCAAAGGCTACATATAAAATCCAATCATACAGGACATCTGCTTTGGCTAAAGCCTCTTCTTCTGCTGCCAAATTCCGTGCATCTGGTTTTAAGATCAATTCAATGCCAGGCACAAATGCGAAAGTAAAAAGGACGCCGGCCCAACAAGCCAACCCGGTCGAATGAAAAGACCAATAGGCAAAACCGAACATACAAAACGGTGCGATGTATTTAAATGCTCTCATGTTAAAATTTGAATACATAGTCTATATAAGGTATGGCAACAGCTTCCCCTGCGGGAATTAACACACCAAAATCAAACGAATTTTTCTCTCCCATAAAACGCAATCCACCGGTCAAAATACCCCGATTTCGCATGGAATAGGTTTCTGTTTGAAAATCATATTCCCGCAAGGTGAACAACCAGTTTTCGGTCACAAGCATCACTCGATTCGAAATACGCGTCATCGCGGAAATCGTGAACATCGGTCGGCGAGCACCACGCCACGCATAACTTGAATTGGGATCTTGCTGTTTAACAGCGCCCCAACCGGCATTAAGGGTCACATTATGTTCCTTCGTTCCATAGGTGGCTGAACCGTAGGCAACCGCTAAACCGAAATTCATGTCTTTAATAAATGAAGTCGCGGCAAGCATACCATAACCTAGGTGCCATTTGGGTGCCACTTGGTAACCCCATTTGGGCGTAATAAAAAAAGCAAAGGGAATCACAGCACCACCTCCCATGGAAAAGTGATCGCTTATGCCATATTGAACACTATTGGCTAAAACATACGCATTTTGGTAGTAGCGTTCACCTTTTTTTAATGGTATAGCCGATGGGCCAAAAAAGTAGCGGGTCGGATGTGGATTGTCAAATTCAATCCCAGCTTGACCTCCAGCTACAACGGGTAAGAAACGGAGCGATTTGACGTTGGCCCGCGAAATAGCCAACGTACCCAAGTCTTTGCTATAAGCTTGAATTTGTTCGGAAGAAAGTTCTTGCAATTCACCTAAAATAGTTCGGTTGTCATTCAGTTGAATTTCCACGCGAATCTTATTTCCGAGTTCTTCTTGCGCTTGGATCTGTGATTTTATCACCTGCATCGGGCCAAGATTCAACTCGAGGAGTTGGATCACACGGTCATCTTCCGATTGAAACTGGCCTACCAATGCATTGGCATTCGGTAATTGGATGCGCACGAATCGTTTTTGCGCGAGTAGGCTACCCGGCAAAAACAACAGCATGAAAAATACAAGCGCCCGCATAAGCATCAATTTAACGGTAAAGATGCAATTATTTTTTATAAGTAATTCGATAGATGCTTCCACCTAAGTCATCACTAACATATAAAGAACCATCTGGTCCTTGCGCCAACCCACATGGGCGGTGCTGGATCGGGCCCGTTGGCTTCACTAAATCCGTTCCCGCAAAGTTATCCGCAAAGATCTCCCATTTTCCACTTGGCTTTCCGTTTTTGAAAGGCACAAAGCCAACGAGGTAACCTTTTTTAAATTCATTGGATTGACCATGGAAGGCAATAAATGCACCATTTTTGTATTTGGCAGGGAATTGATTTCCGGTATAGAATAATAAATCGTTTGGTCCCATGTGCGCTGGAAAGGCAACGGTAGGGTCCAAAGCATTTTCTCCACCCGTTTTTTTACCATCGCCGCCGTATTCGGGAGCTACAATCTTTTTATTTTGCTTTTGGTCGTAGTAGATATAGGGCCAGCCAGCATCATCGCCTGCTTTTTTGAATTCATACATCGCCTCAGCAGGTAATTCCTGGGACATTTGAGGCGTATAATATTGTGGATAAAAATCGTGGAATTGACCGCGTCCGTGCGCCATGGCAAACAGCGAATTAGTTTGGGTATTCCAGGTAATCCCAACAGCATTCTTTAATCCGGTTGCAAAGCGCACGCCATCTTGGAATTTTTGGTTGAGCTTATTCGCATCAAATTGCCAAATCCCTCCTGCTGAATCCAAAATCGCGCAAGGACTCATGCCTTTCCCAGTTCCGGGCACACGGCATGGATCGTTCCAAGAGCCGATGGTCACATAAATATGTTTGCGGTCTTTGTCGAAAACAAATGGTTTCGCATTATCACGTCCGTGATCAGGTAAACCGTCGACGATGGTTTCATAGGTATTCACGTCGGCAATTTCACCCTGAGCATTCAGTGCATAGCGGTGTACACCTTTGTTGGACGCTGCATAAAAATACTCCCCATCGATCCCAATCCCTGTTCCTGGGTAATTGCCAAACCAATTCTGGTCTTCATATACCCCATCTTTATCCTTATCTTTTAACATAACGATTCCTTTCCCCTCTTTTAATTTGGAGAGTTTGGCATATACATGTCCTTGTTTGGAAACGGCGATGTGGCGTGTGGCGCCTAGTTCTTTACCGATTTCAGAGATGGAAAATCCGGTAGGTAATTTGATGTCTTGCGCAAAAAGTAGCGAGGGTGCCAGCAGGCAAAGGGTAAGCCATTGTTTCATAGGTCGATAGGTAAATTTCCGACAAGGTAATAGAAAATTGAGAAAGAGTTGTAGGGAGAAGATCACAATTTAGAAAATTTCAAACGTTTTAATCCATTAAATAAATTCAATTTTTAATTAAAGGATTGCTTGATTAAGTTTAAATACAGAATTGAATTGAATTGATTTAATTTAGTTCTTTCTTTTTATGTAGAGAATTCATAATTAAAACACTGAAATTCCTGAAGAATTGAAAAATCGTATATTGTTATTTGAATTATTTATATGTCGCATGAAACTGATTTATCTGTTTTTTCTCTGCACAATTATAGTTAGTTCATGTAAAACTGAAGAACCACAAAGTTCTTTATCAGTAATTACTACGCCACCAACAAACATTTCAATTACCAAAGCAACTTTAGGAGGAGATATAATCGAAGAAGGAACCTCTACAATAGCGGAAAGAGGAATCGTAATTAGTGATAAAAATACTCAGCCGACTATTAACGATTTAAAATATCTAATGGGAAATGGCAAAGGCCAATATTCAAAAGAAATAGACAACCTAAAAGGAAATACCTATTATTACTATTCAGCATATGCAACCAATTCAAAAGGCACTTTTTACGGTTACACCTTAAATTTTAGAACGCAACAAACTGTAATACCGTCTGTGGTCACATTTGACCCAACCGAAATTAGCGAAAAAACCGCTAAAGTAAATATTGAAATATCCAGCTCTGGAGGAACTCAAATCTCAGAATACGGAATCTGTATTTCTGCAACTAATTCTTCGCCTAGTATTAATGACCGAAAAGTTATTTTAGGCACTAATTTGGATAATCCTCCATTAACAATTTCTAATTTTCTAATATCTGATTTAGAACCAAATATCATATACTATACAAGAGCTTATGCTATAAATGCAATTGGCATTGCTTATGGGACAACTAAATCATTTAGAACTAAATCACAAACAAGTTTAACTTTAAGGAACGGTTTGGTCGCCTATTATCCATTTAATGGGAATACCAATGATGCAAGTACATTAGCAAATCATGCTACTAATTTTGGCCCTAGATTTTCAGCGGATAGATTTAATAATGCCAATAAATCAATTGAATTTCCGAATTCAGGTGCTACTAGAACAAGTAAACCATTAACGAATGTTTTTAATAATTTCACTATTTCAGTTTGGGCATTTACTAAAAATACGGCACCAAATAAACCGCAAGGATTTACATCTGGAAATAGTGGAGATCCAGATGGCCCACCAATCGTCCATCCTACTCACGGTGAAGTTTGGGATTCGCAAAGCGCTGGTCTTGGAATTATATTTGGAACGAATCAAATACAACTAGTAGAACATGCTGGAGGTTACATATTTTACCCTTTAGTATATTCTGGCACCTTTTCAGGTTGGCAACATATTGTCATCGTCTATGAAAATAGAATTCCAAAACTGTATTTAAATGGCAAATTAGTAGCTAATGGATTACAAACTCTAAAATCAGTCATAAGACCATCCAATGGATGTGACCCTTACGGAGCTTACACTGAATCGGGATTTGGTAAAAGTTTTGCGCCAGGCGCATTCAATTCATCTAGACAATTCAACGGTTTTATTGATGATTTTGGCATTTGGAATCGTTCTTTAACAGCGGCAGAAGTAAATGAACTTTAT
>JAIXRT010000212.1 GCA_027485075.1 Cytophagaceae bacterium | reverse complement strand
GCAGGCGTCCTCCTAAAAATCGGCGCGTATGGCTGGTTACGCATGGCAATTCCATTCTTCCCAGTGGAAGCCGTTCAAGCAGCACCCATCATGGCAGGATTAGGTGCACTATCTATCATTTATGGTGCCTACAATGCACTAGCCATGACAGATT
The DNA here is from genome assembly GCA_027485075.1 of Cytophagaceae bacterium. Lineage (GTDB taxonomy): Bacteria > Bacteroidota > Bacteroidia > Cytophagales > Spirosomataceae > Aquirufa. Next base: position 6,365 of record JAIXRT010000212.1, on the reverse strand, counting down.
TAAAGAAACTCGTTGCTTATTCATCTGTATCGCACATGGGTTTTGTCTTACTAGGAATTGCATCCTTTACGCCGGAAGGCTGGCAGGGTGCTATTTTCCAACTGCTTTCACACGGCATTCTTTCATCCCTGTTATTCCTCATTGTGGGCGTTTTATATAGCCGTACGGGAAATCGGGAAATCGATAATTTTTCAGGTTTGGCAACTAAAATGCCTTTGTTTACGGTCATATCGGGTATTGCCATCTTTGCGTCCCTCGGCCTACCGGGCTTCTCTGGATTTATTGGCGAATTTTTCAGCTTGATGGGAGCGTTTACAAGCGCGAATTTGATGCCAATTTATGCGATTCTAGGAGCCTTTGGTATTTTACTTGGAGCCGGATACCTTTTGTGGACCTTCCAAAAAATATATTTGGGCAGCTATTTTGTTCGTGATAACACCTGGGAATTACCGGATTTAAATCGGTTGGAATTAATCAGCTTATTCGGCTTGGGCATCTTAAGTATCATACTCGGAATTTTCCCCGGAATCGTTTTCGAGCTAAGTGAAATTTTCGTAACTAACAGCTTGAAATTAATTTTCCGTTGATGCATTCGAACATCTTTCCTTTGTTGGCCACCTTAGATTTAGAAGAAGCAAATGCGCTTACGCCTACCTTAAATCGGATGACGGAAGATCAGCAGTCACAATTCATGTCGATTTATGTAAGTAAACGGCGGGATCCGGTGCTAATCCTCGTGTGTATTTTGGCGGGATTTGTGGGATTTGCGGGCTTACATCGATTCATTACGGATCGCATTGGTTTGGGATTACTCTACTTTTTTACGGGTGGATTTTTGTTGATCGGCACGATCATTGACCTCTTTCGGTATAAAAAAATAACACGCACATACAATGAAAAGATTGCTAACCAAACGGCGAGCATCATTTCAAATTTTAATTAAAACCTATTAAATAGATACTATGAAAAACAATTTGAGTCGGCGAGAAATCCTAAAAAATTCAGCTGGATTAGCTGGATTAGGACTATTTGGTTCATCCATGGAGGAGCGCTTCAAGAAAGCTGACCTCGCTGTGGGTGCAGACCTAAAAGGCAAAGTACAGCATTCGGCCTGTCGGTGGTGCTACGACAAAATCCCATTTGAGGAATTAATCGTGAATGCCAAACGCATTGGTTTATCTTCCATCGAACTTACGGGGCCAGATGAGTGGGATATTTTGAAAAAATATGACATGACGGCGGCGATCGGTTGGGGCAAATACCCGGCGGGCATGAACATCCCGAATTTCTTTAACCGTGTTAAAAACCACGATGGCTTAGTTGGCTTTTACGAAGATATCATCCCCAAAGCAGCAAAAGCTGGTGTGAAAAACATCATCGCTTTCTCGGGTAACCGCGATGGCTTGAGCGACGAAGATGGTTTAATCAATTGCAAAAAGGGATTACAGCGTGTGATGAAAACAGCGGAACGTTACGATGTAACGATCTCGATGGAATTATTAAACTCAAAAGTAAATCACAAAGATTACCAAGCGGACACCACCGAATGGGGTGCAGCACTTTGTGAGATGGTCGGTTCAGACAAATTCAAATTGCTTTACGATATCTACCACATGCAAATCATGGAAGGGGACGTAATTGCAACGATTAAAAAATACCATCAATATATCTCACACTACCACACAGGTGGTGTTCCAGGACGTAATGAAATCGATGATACGCAAGAATTGAATTACGCGGCCATCATACGTGCCATTTACGATACGGGCTACAAAGGATATATTGGCCAGGAATTTATTCCGGCGCGTGCAGATAAAATGGCATCGCTCGAACAAGCAGTTAAGATCTGCGATATTTAAATTAAGTAACTGATTTTCTAGCCAGCCTCCGTTCTCGGGGGCTGGTTTTTTTATGCCAATAAACTGATAATCAATCGATTATTCGTTTATTGAATGAGGGCTTCGGAGCGTCTCCATTACCTTGCGAAAGTAATGTGAATCTAAGCCAATGAAAAAACTGATCCTATTTGTAGCCATTCCGTGGGGATTATTGGCACAGTGTCCGGTGATTAGCCAACAACCCAGTAGTCAAACCGACTGCGAAACAAATTCGATCCGGATGATGGTCGTTAGTAATGCCAGCCAGTTTCAATGGGAAAAGAAACGGCCACAAGATGCTTCATTCACAAACATTGCTGGGGCAACGCAAGCGAGTTATCAAATCTACCCAACTGGCGGAACTACCCATCCGAGTGGTACCCAATACCGCGTAAAACTGAATGCAACTACCTGTCTCGTCGTTTCTGAGCCAGCCTCCATCACCTTGCACACCATTACAAACATCCTCAATCCAAGTATTTGTGCTAGAGGAAATGGCCGCTTGGAAGCTCAAATTCCTACAGTAAACCAGGCGTCAAATTTCCAATGGACGCTCTCGGTCAATAACTTACCGTTTGAGGATTTGACAGATAACGCCACCTACGCTGGTACGCAAACGCCAAATTTGAGTATATCAGAGGTTAGGTCTGAGATGGATGGTTACCGGTATAAAATACGAATGAATTTTGCGATAAGCCCCAACAATGATAATGAGGGTTCCTTGGTCAATCTAAACCAAACAACCACCTGTCCACGCAGCTCAAATGACATTTTACTTCAAGTTAAAACAAGCCCGATTCCGTTTCATGCGGCAAGTCTCTACAAAGGCTGCATAGATCAGCCAATCACCCTAAATTCTACCGGCTGCTCCCCCTATACTACACAATGGTATGACCGAGATGGAAATCCAATGTCACAAGGAGCAAAAGCAACCGTCATCCTCCCCGACCCGAACCCACGGATCTATACGGCCACATGCATAAAACTAGGTTGTGAAAGTCTCCCTTCACGAGGCACGGCTGCACAAGCCTATGTGCCACCAAATGCGCCACTGAACGCAGGAACACCTGAATCAATCTGTGTCAATCTTCCCATAACATTCAAAGCTTCGGGAGGCACAAATAACCTTTGGTACCTAACAGCGACCGCAATTACAGTTGTATCCACGGCCACACAAATAACCGTAACCACACTGACAACAGAATCAACCGTCACGCGATTCGTCAGTCAATCGGTGAATAACTGTGAAAGTGCGCGCACAGCGATCAATGTCCGAATCAAATCCTCCTTCGAATGTGATACAATCCCTATTGCTCCTCCAACTACACCTCCGACACCACCTACCAATCCGACTAATCCACCTACCACACCTTTACCGGAAACCCCGCCGTCCACACCGGATCCCATGGTTGACATACCACCCGCCAAAGAACCTGAGATCCCACAAATCTCATTTTCGCTTGCTCCGAATTGCGGAAAAGAAACGTATCTATTAACCGTCATGGGTTGCCCCAATACCCCCCAAATTTTCAATCAATATGGACCCGAAAAGCTCCTCGGTCTGGGGGAGTCTACCGTCATTTCTGCAAGCTTTGAAACCTATATTCAAATTAGATGTCCTGGTACAGCAGCACCTCCTATCCAAGTAACTTTGCCCGAAATACAAAGACCAGCCATCTCTATTGAAACCACCTATGCAAATTTTGCTTGTAGCGGAGATGACATTAAGCTACGCGCTGTCCTTCCTGCGCATACGAAAATCATTGGATGGGAATTAAATGGACATCTGTTGGCTGAACAACCATTGATTTCGGGCCTGCTCCGACCTGGACTTTACCAACCAGTCGTTCAGAAAAATGGCTGCATCCATCGAGGAGATGGAATCTACATCGAAGTACATGAGCGCCCATCCCCTCCAGAGATTTTACTATCTGCAACTGAAATATGCCTAGGAGATACGATATGGGTGCGATCAAATGTAAACCAACTAAAATGGTTGAGCGACACACCTACACAGGGTAAATTTATTGGTTCATCTGCAGGACAATATACATTCACCGCCCAAACCGCAACCGATGGGGTATGTTGGTCTGAACCCAACAAGCCCATTTCCCTGCTTGTACGTTCGTTGCCACAAACGCCTACAATCATCAGTCAACGAAAAGCAGGGTTTTGCGCAGGCGATTCCACTAAACTACAAGCAGACCTTCCAAGTGAGCAATATGCATGGAATTCAGGTGAGCGTACCCAAACTCGATACAGCAAAACGCCAGAAATAAATCAAGTAAAGTACCAAGATCCCAACGGATGCTGGTCGGCATGGAGCGATCCCATCACCTCATTTCATTTCCCTGCGGAACCACAACCATTCATTCGGGCGAATCCTAATCGACAGTTTTGCCAAGGCGACTACGTGACGATTCAAGCAACTCCAGCTTTTCGCTATGCCTGGAATACAGGTAGCGCAGCAGACAGTATAATCATTCGAAATTCAGAAAAAATAATATTGAAAACCCAAAACGAATATGGGTGTTGGTCCATCCCAAGCACGCCCTTAACCATACTAGCCAGGCAAAACCCAAGCTCACCTCTTCTCGAAAAAATGGGCTCTTATTTTCTTCAAGCGCGAAATTTGATGGATAAGCCTGATCGCTATATTTGGAAATTCAATCAGGCATTATTATCAGATTCCCTTAATCAAATAAAACTGTACCAAACGGGAATTTACACTGTTCAGGCTTTGAAGCATTATTCGTTGGACGAATCCCTCCCAATTACCTGCAGGTCTGAATTAAAATTCTACATGTTTACCTTGCCAACGGAATTAGGGGGCATTTCGATCTATCCAAATCCTACTCAAAGTAACTCTATTTCGATTGAAATATTAAACCAATCGTTACAAAGTAGCATTGAATTAATTGACTTTCAGGGGCATCTCATGCAGCGTTGGGAATTGGGGTCCTCTGCATTTATGCATCGCATTAGGCTAGCTGATCAATTGGCGAACGGGAATTATATACTCAAATTTGAAACTGATGAGGGAATTAAAACAAGAATAATATCGGTGATGAAAAACGAATAAAGAAGGTTACTCGTAAATCCCCTTGGCAATTTTTTCACTAATCGACTTGGGTGTTACCCAAGCGAGAAAAGCAGCTACTTTATTGACAAAGCCAGTGATAACTTCTTGTTTCCCAGCGAACATACCTGCAATCGCTAACTTAGCAACGGACTCGGGAGTCATCGTGATTTTTTCAGCAGCTTTGCGGGCTTTGGCTGGTAAGTTTGCCCGATCGTTAAAATTGGTTGTTGTCGCACCCGGACTAACTGCCGTAACGATGACACCTTTGGATTTCCATTCATGGTATAAACCGCGGGAGAAATTAAGTACAAATACTTTGGTAGCGGCATATAAACTCATGTTCGGAATAGCTTGATAAGCTGTCGAACTAGCGATGTTAAGCACGTGGGTTTTCCCTTTACCAGAGAGGAAAGGGAAGAATTTCTGACACATTTCAACGAGGGCGTTCATGTTTACCTGCATCATCTTTTGGTTCTCCTCAAAAGAATAGGTTTCAAATTGGCCCACTAATCCATAGCCAGCATTGTTAACCAAAATACGTAAATCGATTTGCTTAGACTCAACCCATTGAACTATACGGTCCACTGCCCCGTCCTCGCTCAAATCACTAACAAGGTAGTCGGCCTGAATCGCATATTTCTTCTCCAGCTCCTCTTTGACCATCTGTAATTCGTACGAATTACGCGCAATCAATAATAGATGATAGCCTTTGGATGCTAAAATGTTAGCTATCTCCTTACCAATTCCTTTACTTGCTCCAGTGATTAACGCGTACGACATAGCGGTGAGTTTAATAAAAAAAGCCCATTACTGGGCTTTTTTAGAACTAATTACTTCTTGGGTGCAGCAGGAGCAGCGGGAGCTGCAACGGCTGGTGTTGGATTGAAATAAGCTTTGATATCTGGATCTTCAGGCTTAATTTCTTGTGCTTTGGTGAATAAGTCTTTCACTTTCGCTTCATCTTTGGTCACCGACAAATGATATCCGCCTAAGAATTTATAGGCTTCAAACAATTGATTTTTATCTTCTTTGTATTGCGAACTCTTCTCTGCTTTCTGTGTCTCCACTGCGGCAACGAATTTCTCATACCAAGGAGCACCTAACCATTTCGTACCTGTATAGTCAATAAAGTTATTGGCACGAGCACGGTTAATGTAGAATGGAGGCCATTTATCATTGATCTCAATTGCTTTCGCAAACATAGAATCGGCACGCATCGCCATCGCTGGACGACCTAATGTATCAGCCCTATTTATGTAAGCTGCTGTCAGATAAAAATCCATGGCCACTTTAAAGTAGTCACCTGAACCAACCGTTTGAGCTTTTTTAACTTTCCATTGAATTGAATTCAAACCAGCTACTGCTGCATCACTGTAACGTTTTTGCTTGTAACGCACATCATGGAT
>JAIXRT010000143.1 GCA_027485075.1 Cytophagaceae bacterium | reverse complement strand
GCCAAAGCCATCGTTAAACGAGCAACCCCGCCTTTACTGGCCGCATAGCCTGGAACATTGATTCCGCCCTGAAAACTCAATAGTGAGGCCGTGAAAATAATTTTTCCGGCGCCATGAGCTATCATGGTCCGACCGATTTCCCGACTTAATATAAACTGAGACGAAAGGTTAACTTCCATCACTTCATCCCAATACTCATCCGAATGTTCCGCAGCCGGATCACGTAAAATGGTTCCTGCATTATTAACTAAAATATCAATACGCGGATAATCCCGCAAAACAGCTTTGATGAAATCATACAACGATTCACGGTCGGAAAAATCAGCTTGATATGCTTTAAATTTACGTCCTAAGGACGTGACAGCTTTTTCAATCTCAGAACCATTTAATTCCAAAGAAGCCGAAACTCCGATGATATCCGCACCCGCCTCCGCCAAACCGATGGCCATCGCCATACCGATTCCTTTTTTACATCCTGTTACCAGGGCGACCTTTCCGCTTAAATCAAATGTTTGCTGCATAGTATTCATATTGGACTAAAGCCAATCTAAGAAAAATTTTACTCATGCTTATCTGGCAACAACCTGAATGACTTGCTGTGTATCTTTCACAGCCTCATAGGCAATCACCCAAGATTTCCCATTCCAAGTAATTACTGGATAGGCACAATCATAAGCCGAATCGGAAACAACTGATTTCTTCAAATTCCCTTTGATATCTTTAACGATTAACCCAATCTGTTTATAATAACGCTCACCCTCCTGCTTAATTTCAGCATACACTAAGGCCGTCTCCCCTTTCGGATTTGAGGCCAACTGTGGCATGCGCATTTTATCGCCTTTCAAATGAAGAATCAGTTGACGCGAACCTTGATACGCCCATTTTACCCCAGATGACCCCTCCGCACCCGTATACCAGACAGCCTCTAAGCCTTTTGAGCCTCGCGCTAAAGATGGGCCGGCATGAGGACATGCGTTTACTTTCCAATGATCTTCATATAGAGGTACCGATTCTGTATAATTTTTGCCAAAATCGCTCGAATGAATATAACCCATGTCGCGTTCCCCTTTATCATTCAAATCCCGGTAAATCACATCCACATTCCCTTTCACGTCAGCTAAGGCATCGATACGGCAACATTCACACGTTTGTTTATCCAGTATTTTCATATCGCCAAACCCAGCACCAGGTGAAGTGGAGGCGGCAACAAGCGTCCGACCTTTAGGGCCAACTTTCACATCTAACCAATAAGCCCCGACTTCCCCATTTGGCAATGAAATAATCTTCCCAAACGAATGACTCAATCCAGCTGCGGTGTCTTTGTGAATGTATTGAGGCTTTTGCCAAACACCATTGACTTCCATCGCAAACAACAAATCGCCATTAAAACGAGACACCGCTGTAGGTCGGTTCATTTCATATAAAAGGATGCAAGTTCCATCAGCTTTGTAGGCCAACTTAGGCATTCCCTCGGCATGCGTGGAGGCTTTTTTGTCAATTGGGACCTGCTCGGCAGGCCCCTGATTGACTTTTCTGAAAAACAAAACTCCATTGGCTGATTTCTCTACCCAAGATAATACGACATCGCCGTTAGATTTCAATGCAAAAGAGGGGTCCAACGCCTGATTAGCTGGGTTAGACACCGTTTGCGCGAAAGAAACTTGCGCAACGAAAACAAGTAAAAAGATTAGTTTTTTCATTTTTTGAATAGTTGGAATACATCGATTTGAAGCCCTAAAACAAACGTACGAGGTGGCGCAGGCGTATACGTCGCTCTGTCGGTTGCATTATTTCCACGGGTAGCCGCGGATGCATATAATGCATCTCCCAGATTTAGGACATTGGCAAAAATTTGATAGGCTTTATAGGTATACCCTGTCCGTAAATTTAAAACGGATGCCCCCTCATAGCGTCGTGTGTTTACTTGATTCTCAAACCAAGGACCAATCCTTTGCCATTCCAATGCGATTCGAGCACCTTTGTATTTATATGTCACTTCTGAATTTGCAATGAAATTAGGTGCTTGGGGCATCTCTTTTCCGTTCACATTTTTAAGTGCATCTGCCGCACGCGTACTTAACACAAAATCCACAAACGTATGTTTGGCATTTGTCCCGCCAAAACGGAAGTTCCAAGCGTCATTTGGTCGATACGTGATTTGGTACTCTATCCCCTCATGAAGTGTTTTTCCCGCCGACTGAAAATCGGTGGTATTATCCGGCTGACGGATGCCCAACAACTCATTCTTCCCTTCCAAACGGTAAAACGTATAATCGAAATACAGTTTATTCGAAAACAAGGATGCCCAACCGCCCACTTCATAATTAGCGAAAACAGCTGGATCAATACTTAAATAAAATTTCTCGCCTGTTGCCGCAACTTGGGAAGCGGGTCTAGGGCGAAAAACCGCTGATAAAGCAGGCGGCGCAAATCCTTTAGAAAAATTACCATAAAAACCAATGTTCGAACTAGCCTCATACGTGACACCCAACTTAGGTGAAAATTGAGCATAATTTTTTGTGCCTGTTGAATTATCGATGAAATTGGTGTAATCAAAAGACATTTGATCAAAGCGCCCACCGATGGACAAACGTAGTTTATTCACTGGGTGTAAATCAAATTGCGCATAGGCAGCTTTGTTCCAAATAAGTGCCGAATAATTGCT
>JAIXRT010000220.1 GCA_027485075.1 Cytophagaceae bacterium | reverse complement strand
CATTAGATCCTGAATTAACTGATACTAATGGTATTCCAGCACCTAAAGTAAATTACACGTTAAGTGATAATAGTAAAAAAATGCTCGCACATGGTCTGAGCAAAGGTGTTGAAGTAATGGAAGCAGCCGGAGCGAAAAAAACACTTAAGTTTGGCCCAGTTAAAAATACAGGTTGGCACCTCATGGGTACAGCCAAAATGGGCAATGATCCATACAAATCGGTAGTAAATAAATGGGGAAACTCACATGATGTTAGCAACTTGTTTATCGTAGACAGTAGCATTTTTGTTACTTCTGGAGGTGTTAACCCAGCATCTACGCTTCAAGCACTATCCCTTTATATTACGAATCACATCATAAATAATAGAAACAATTTAATTGTTCCATAATTTTCTGTTGAATGAAAGAAGAAATGTTTAGTTCAGAACAATTACAGATCCTTTATGATATTTTGGATTTAATCATTCCATCATCTGACGAGTATGAAAAGCCAAGTGCTTCTATCATTTTAGAGGATTCCGCTAATTTGACTGAAGAGTTCATCCTTCTTGCAAATTCAGCATTATACAAAATACAGGAACTAGGTAATTTTTCTTTTAATAATGATTGGGAAAAACTACAAAATGAAGAAAAATTGAGTGTGATTAATATTTTCCAAAAGAAGGAAAACCGACTTTTTACCAATTTTTGCTTGTCCGTAATCAACGCTTATTATACGAATGCATTAGTCTTAAAAGCATTAAATACGAAGTCAATCCCGCCATTCCCAGAAGGGAATCAATTAAAAGAATTTGATTATTTAATGCTAGAGCATGTATTTCTTAAAGGAGAAATTTATAGAAAAACAGAATAATCCCCTCGCTTACTTTTTCTTATAAAAATACAACCGAGCTGCATCTCCTTCTCCAAGGGTATAATAACCAGATCCATCAGCTGCAAAACTAACAGCCTCTCCTTGAACTTCTTGGCCCGTTCCATCTGAATTAATACCAGCGTCGGTGACTTTTATAGGCGGTCTTTTTAAAGCAGAAGGGATTGATTCTCCGGAACTCCGCTTCCAATAATTCATTTCAAAATAATTCTTAATTAATATCTCTGAATTATCAGCAGATACGGCGCCGCCTGTTATATAATTGACAGAAGCTACACGTGGATCTGCAATAACTGGAATTGAGAAAGTTAGTTCTTGAACAAATTCAGCTTGTACGCTGGCCGAAGGAGTTACACTGGAAGCGGGAATTTTATATAATCGTTTATTATTTTCTCGTTTGGATACGATAAATATGTCTTTGGTTTTTTGATCCATTAAAAGGCATTCCATATCGCGTGCGCCATCGGGCAATTTGAATTTCAAGAAATTAACCGAACTAATTTTTGACGAAGTACCCGAATTCACAATGGGTTCTTTGAACCAGTAAATCGTATAATCAGCATACACAGCATTATTATCGCCGAAATCTGCCACATAGACGGTTGCTGATCCATCGGATTCGCCTACAATCGCCATATCTTCCCAATCGCGATTTTGAGTACCCGTTAATTCAAAAGTACGCAGCCCTTTTCCTTTATCATCAAAATAGTAAAGCACATTAGGGTTTCCTGAGTCATTATGCGACCAAAAATACCCCGGATTCACACGACTTGCAGCTAAGCCTGATGCCTCTGAAAGTCCTGGATTCTCAACATCTCCCATATCAATTGAAGGGAGAAATGTTGAACTTGCTGTGTCAGGTGCAACAGGAACTAGACTAATGTCACACGCATTTAGCCATAAAGAGCTAAAACATAATATGCTGATTTTAATTAGTCGCTTCTTCATCCTGTTTTTCTTGCATAGCTACTTTAACTTGAACTTTTTTAACACGGCGCAAGTCAACGGATTGCACCTTGAATACAAATTTGTCAAATGAAATTTCCTCGCCTGCGTTGGGAATTCGAGCAAATAATTCGATCATCATCCCGCCTAACGTCTCACTCTCACCGCGTACTTTTTCAAAATATGTACTATCTAAATCGAATACTTTACAAAAATCATTCAACGAGGTTTTAGCTTCAAAAACATAGGTGGAATCATCGATACGCTTATAATCTTTCGTCTCATCATCAAACTCATCGTTAATCTCTCCTACAATTTCCTCGATGATATCTTCCATGGTAACAAGCCCCTCCGTCTCACCATATTCATTAACTACTACAGCCATATGAACGCGCTTTTCTTGAAAATCGTACAACAAATCATCGATTTTTTTATTTTCAGGAACAAAAAACGGCTGATGTAGTAGTGATATCCAATCAAAGGATTCGTCTTTATCGACATGCTTCAACAGATCTTTGATATATAAAATACCTTCAATTTTATCAATGGTATCTTTAAATACAGGGACACGGGAATACCCATTTTTATTGATTTTATCCATCAACTCATGAAAATCCATTTCCGTATCAAAGGCAACAATATCACGACGCGCTTGCATGACTGATTTAACCGATGTATTTCCGAAATTCAAAATACCCCGCAAAATGTCTTTTTCTTGTTCGGTTGTATTTTCGTCTGTGGTAATCTCTAACGCATGATTTAATTCATGTGCAGTAAGTGTATATGACTTTTTTTCAATTCGTTTTTCGATCAAATTAGAAATCGCCAATAAAGTCTTAGCCAAAGGCAAAAAGATTAGCGTAAAAAACTCAATGAACGGGGACGTAAAAAGGGCAAACTTTAGATTGTTTTGTTGTGCCCATACTTTGGGAATTAATTCCCCAAAAAAGGTAATAATAAATGTG
>JAIXRT010000161.1 GCA_027485075.1 Cytophagaceae bacterium | reverse complement strand
TGGCATCACCTAAAATTTCTTCTGTTTCTGAATTCCAATGAATCGTAATTTTTGGATTATTTTTCACGCGCTCTTGCATGATTAAGGAAGCACGCATTTGATCCCGACGAACGATTAAGTGTACTTGGGTACACAGATTAGCTAAGTAACCAGCCTCTTCTGCGGCGGTATCTCCGGCGCCAACAACCGCAACGGTTTGGTTACGGTAGAAAAATCCATCACACACAGCACACGCAGAAACGCCTAAACCATTATAGGTTGTTTCACCCTCAAGTCCTAGCCATTTTGCAGATGCTCCTGTGGCAATAATCACTGAATCAGCTAAAATTTCTGTGGTTTCATCGATCCACACTTTCTTGGGTTGGCTTGAAAAATCAACTTTCGTAGCCATACCAAAACGCACATCTGTCCCAAAACGCTTCGCTTGATTCTCTAAATCAACCATCATCGTTGGCCCATCTACACCCTGCGGATAGCCTGGAAAATTGTCCACTTCAGTCGTCGTTGTTAACTGACCACCTGGCTGTCCTCCCATGTACATAACAGGATTCAATCCAGCACGTGAAGCGTAAATTGCTGCCGTATATCCCGCAGGTCCAGAACCAATAATTAAGCATTTAATAGAAGAAGCCATAGCTGATAAAAATTCGTTGAAATGAGCCGACAAAATTCGGCAAATAAGTGCAGATTCCCAAACGATGAAAATTTCAGTTTAGTTCCTTACATTTGTTTCAACCTCTTTTCAAACGAATGAAATCAAAGAATATTATACACAACCTAACATTTTGGGTGCTTTTATCAATCTTAATTGGCGTACTTGTTGGCCATTTTGCACCTTCTCTCGCTTTATACCCTGTTTTTGAAAGCAAAATAAGCTATAGCTTGTTGGGCGCTGATTTAGCTTTTGGCCCCACGTTAAGTGAAGTTTTTAGTGGTATTTTTATCAGTCTGGTCAAATTATTTATTCATCCCATCATCTTTTTGACGATCAGTTTGGGGATTGTAAATATGGGAAATCTTAAGAAAGTTGGCCGCGTAGGCGGAAAGGCTTTATTGTATTTTGAGGTAGTCACCACAGTTGCTTTGTTGATCGGCTTATTCGTTTCTAATGTGTTAACTCCTGGTGAGGGCGTTATTCGAGGTGATGTAGCAGGTGGCGATATTTCTAAATACACGGCCAAGGCCGCTTCGTTCAGTTGGATCTTATTTCTAAAAGAAAATTTCACCATTCAAGTGTTAGGCTTCTCCTTGTTCTTTGGCACGTTCCTGAATTTTGTTCGTGGTAAAGCCAAAATGGTTTCCGGTATGCATCAAGCGTCGGACTGGGTATTTAAAGCCTTGCACGCAATCATGTATTTAGCCCCCTTGGGAGCTTTAGGCGGCATGGCCTATACGATCGGTAAATTTGGTATTCACTCATTATTGCCCCTCGCGAAGCTGATGGTTTCGGTTTATGCCACGATGGCCATATTTATATTTGTGGTGCTTGGATTAATCATGCGGAACTGCGGCGAGCGCATCGGTAAATTTTTAAGCTACATCAAAGAAGAATTATTGATCGTTTTAGGAACCTCTTCCTCAGAAGCTGCTTTACCTTCACTCATGTTGAAGTTGGAGAAAATGGGCTGTTCTAAATCGGTCGTTGGCCTCGTAGTCCCCGCAGGTTATTCCTTTAACCTAGATGGGACCAGTATTTACTTGTCCATGGCCACCTTATTTTTGGCCCAAGTTTATGGTATCCAATTGAACTGGGAACAGTTATTGACAATCATCGGCGTATTAATGGTAACCTCCAAAGGTGCCGCAGGTGTGACTGGAAGTGGATTTGTCGTGTTGGCATCTACACTGACGGCATTGCAGGTAATCCCTTTGGAGGGTTTAGCCTTACTATTAGGTGTGGATCGTTTTATGTCAGAGGCGCGTGCCATCACCAATTTTATTGGCAATGGCGTGGCTACTGTTTGGTTAGCTAAACACGAAGGGGAATTTAATCCGCCAGTTACGGATTAGCCCGCATCCAATCAGCACGAAGTTTTAACTGTTCTGGCGTCGGATAAAGTAAGGGGCGAATGGCCGACTTGCTTACTTGTGTAATAGGTGTAAAAGGTGCCTTTAGCGTGACAGAGGTGTATCCGCCCGTTTCATTAGGACGCGCTACCTCCAGTGTAAACATGTCGCCTGGCTGAATGATTTGTAAAATCTTCTTCATGTTTTTGCTGAAGTTTTCCATATCGATCGGTAGGCCGTTTAAACTGATAAACTCATCTTTGACTTGTAAGCCGAGCGCTTCTCCTTGCGCATTAATCGCGGATTTGCTTTCCACATACGCGCGTTTCGTTTCCATCTTAATGGCTAATCCCTGTGGATCAAATCCAGGCGATTTGATTTCTTCTTTCTGTGTCGTATCCCAGGTATATCCGATTTGCTGCAACCAAGCGTCAATCGGTAATGGCTCATTTCCGGCTACATAGCGAGTAAAGAAATCACGTAAAGCAGGCATTTTCGTCATCCGCACCAAAGCCTCAAATAATTCATCGTCTTGAAATGATTTATTCGGTCCGTACGTTTTAGCCAGGTCAGTCATCATTTGTTGCGTTCC
>JAIXRT010000075.1 GCA_027485075.1 Cytophagaceae bacterium | reverse complement strand
GCTTCTACGAGCCTAATTCAGGGGAAATTGAATTAAATGGCACGAATATCAATGCATATTCAGTAAATGCTTGGCGAAAGATGTTGGCTCTTGTCCCTCAGGAAGTATTATTATTTGGGGGGAGTATCCGTGAAAATATTGCCTATGGCAAACCAAGTGCTACACAAGCTGAAATTGAACGTGCGGCAGAGCAGGCGTATGCGCGTGAATTTATTGAATCGTTTCCGGAGAAGTGGGATACGTTAGTGGGTGAGCGAGGCGTCAAATTATCTGGTGGCCAGCGCCAGCGGATCGCCATTGCGCGTGCCATCTTAAAGGATCCTAAGTTTTTACTGTTGGATGAAGCTACCAGTGCTTTGGACTCTGAATCCGAGAAATGGGTGCAGTCGGCCTTAGAGGAATTAATGAAAAACAGGACAAGTTTAATCATTGCCCATCGGTTGTCGACGATCCGTTCAGCGGATCAAATTATCGTGATGGAGTCGGGCAAAATAGTTGAGGCTGGAACGCATGAGGAACTGCTTGCCAAGAAGCAAAGTGTTTACCGTAAAATGGTTTCGTTACAAACAGAACATTTAGGATGACAAAATTAACTGCCTTTTCGTTACGAAATACTCCTTGCCGAGAGGCTGTGCTACGCGCATTTGAGGAAGCTGGGTATGCCTTAAGTCAGGGAGATATTGAGCAACGCTTGTTATCACATTTTGATCGGGTTACCATTTATAGGACATTAAAGACCTTCTTGACATCGGGAATGATTCATAAAGTTTTAGATGATGTGGGTGGTATCAAATATGCTTTGTGCAAAACAGTTTGTCAGCATGAGGGGCATCAGCATGATCATGTACATTTCAAATGTATCCAATGTGGGCAGACTACATGTTTGGAAACAGTGCACATCCCAAATATTCCATTACCGGAACACTTTATTAAACAGGAGAGCAATTTATTGATTCAAGGTATCTGTAAGCTTTGCAGTTTACAGGGATAGCTCTTTTTTGACAAAAGCCTTTATATGATCGTGGAGTTGATAGCGTTTCTGACGTTTATCTAAAGGTGAGCTAACACGTATGATTGCATTTTTCTCTCCGGTCAATAACGCTAATTTCGAATTCAGTTCTTTGATGGCAAGTGAGCGTCGGAAACGCTGCGTGTCGGGACCGAGCTGATTAATCCCAAGAATTTCATTGACTTGAACCACATCCAGGCCTTCCTGCGTACTGTGATGATAGAAATGGGTTAACAATTGGCGTTGAATTTCATCAAAATGACTACCTATCTGCGGTGTAATCGTCAGTACATCCGGTTTAGAAGGTTCAGATTTACGTGTGTACTTGCGAAGTAAAGCATAAAGACTACCAATAAATACCAAGGCTAGTACAGCATAGAACCAATTAGACTGATACCACGGTTTGTCTGTTAAGTATCCGATGAATGTAGCTTTTTTTGCGATTTCATGCAGATTGACCAACTTTGATTCATTGGCAAGATGCATATCATTCGAATATTTAGTCCCTAAAACCCATTCATTATTTAAAAATATATTGGGTTTCTCTACGGTCATACTGAAGAAAGGGAATCGTGATAATTCCATATTGATATCTTCGTATTCATAAATACGTAGGTCCCGAGGATCGACAAATATGATGGTGACATGTCCTTTAGATCCAAGTGGGAAAAGCACAAAATATTTTCCGGTATATAGGACGCGAACGCGGCTATCGATAGGTAGTTTACTGAATACTTCTTTCAGATAAGGATGTGAAATTTGACCTACTTTTCTCCACGTTCTGGTGGAAAAGGAGAATTCGAATATGTCATTCATTAAATCAAGACTACCAAAATTTTGACTAATGTCGTTTGAAAAATTGGATATGGTAATCAATTTGTCTTGCTCGGGGAGGTAGGCTGTGTAACCCCGGTAAATTGCGGTAGGAACATCACCACTTACAGAAACGCCTTCCCACTCTTTTATCTGGGGATCAAAATAGGTGATGTGATTGTTTGTTTTCCAAAATCCATATCCACCAACCTGATAGTATTGACCTTTACGGATGAAGCTATATGATCCACAATTATCACCACGAAAATAAGTACGATCGAGCCTTGCAATCGTTTTGGTATTAAGATCAAGACTAAAGACTTGATTGGTGCATTCTAGAAATAGGATGAATTGATTTGGTATATTTGTCGCAATTGTTTTGAATTCTGACTCCTTTCGAATTTCGGAAATGGAAAATGAATCGATAGTGATGGCTCCCGTTTCTACCCAATGTTTTTTGTCAATGAGCGTTTGGTATGATTTAGTGCCAAAGTCGATACGATTTGCTTGCTTGGTAATGGGATTAAGAAAATGGACAAATGGCCCACCGTACACTAGGGGGGACAAAAGACAACACAGGATAGTAAAGTATAGACGAATCATTAGTTAAAGATAATAAAAATAGTCACTAGTCGCTAGTAGTCGTCAGTCGCTAGTCGGGAGGAGAAGTATGAGGTGAGAAGTAAGATGTAAGAGGTCTGCTATTTTACTTTCCTTCAT
>JAIXRT010000217.1 GCA_027485075.1 Cytophagaceae bacterium | reverse complement strand
GCAGCCACTGATTATTTACGCAACAAGACGCAGGAAAAACTGACTGAACAATTCAAACCAACCATTCAAACTTCTTTGGCGACCGTGCAAGCCACTAAATACTGGGATCAACTGAACAAAGCCTACCAAGCGATACCTTTCAGCAATAAACGAATGAATCCTAATTTGGCCGACTATGTCACGGAAAAAGCCCTGCAAGGGATTTTTGACGAAATCGCGCTGCAAGAAAAAGAAATACGTACCAACCCAGTAGCTAGAACATCCGCGCTACTTAAACGACTTTTTGACAAACCATGAAAAAACCTTTACTCGCGTTAATTTGCCTTCTTGGCCTAGTATCAAATACATTTAGTGAAGTTCCCACCATTCGCACGAATCAAATTACCATTGCACGTGACACGTATGGCGTACCCCACATATTCGCACCCACAGATCCAGAAGTGGCGTATGGCTTAGCTTGGGCACACGCGGAAGATGACTTCAAAACCATCCAAACACTCATTTTGACGGGTAAAGGAAAGCTGAGTACCTACCTGGGAAAAAAAGGCGCTCCCGTGGATTTTGTCTTTGGTCTATTGAATACGCGGCAGGTGGTGGACCAACAAATCAAAGCGATGGATCCCGCATTCCTTCAATTAGTACAAGGCTATCTGCAAGGACTTACCGCCTATGCCAAAGCACACCCATCCGAAGTATTAAACAAACACGTATTTCCCATTGCTTTAGAGGATTACATTGCCACAACCATGTTCTCCGTGGCCATTTTCTGCGGCGTGGATAAAACACTTCCCAAGATTCTCGATGGATCCATTCCTCATTTAAAGGGATTTACGGGTGAAGGTAGCAACGCCATTGCGATAAAAAGTAACAAATCCGCATCAGGGGAGACGATGTTGGTGATCAACGCACACCAGCCGATCGAAGGAGCTACTGCATTTTACGAGGCACATGTACAGAGCGAAGAAGGTTGGAATATTTTAGGCGGTTTGTTTCCTGGAGGACCGCTGATTTTTCATGGAGTAACGCCTAATTTGGCCTGGGCGCATACGGTTAATTTCCAAGATAAGATCGATGTCTATCAGCTCCAAACTGACAAAGACCATCCAGGTCAATATCAAGTAGACGGGGAGTGGTTGACATTAGAAAAGCGCAAGATTAAATTAAACATCAAAGGCATCCCGTTCTCCGTGGGTAAAATGGCCTATCGGTCGATTTATGGGCCCACGGTCAAGACGCCTAAAGGGCAGTATTTCTCGATCCGACTACCTTCGCTGATGGATGCTGGAGCCTTGCAACAATGGTATGCGATGAATCGATCGACAAATTTCACTGAATTTAAAGCTGCGTTGAATCAGAATCATTTGCCCATGTTTAATATCATGTATGCGGACAAAGCGGATAATATCTTTTACATCTCCAATGGAAAGATGCCTTACCGTAATCCAAATCCTGCTTATAACTGGGCATCTACGCTTCCTGGAAATACGAAGGAGACCCTTTGGCAAACCTTTAAACCGGTGGATGAATTGCCACAGCATTTGAATCCAGCAAGTGGATATTTATTTAATACGAATCATTCGCCCTTTATGGCAACGGCGGAATCTGAAAACTTAAATCCTGCTAAATTCGACAAAAACGATGGTTACGAAACCTATCACAACAACCGGAGCCGTAGAGCCAAAGATTTAATTGATAGCTATGATAAGATTAGTTGGGCTGATTTAAAACGCATCAAATTCGATCGCCAACTCCCTGCCAAGATCTTGTACCCATACGGTTTGGATGCCTCAGTTTTGTTTACATTGGACGCATCGAAATACCCAACCTTAGCTACCATCATTCAGGGTATTAACTCGTGGGACCATGTGACGAATATTGAAAGTGTAGGGGCATTGTATTATAACATCGCCTATTACCACGCATCTAAAATACGCTCAAATGGATCTAAAGACCCATTAACCGAGGCAGAAGCCATTCTGCTATGTCAGTATGTCCATGATTTCTTACTAAAGCATTACGGTCGGCTTGAGGTAACCTTAGGTGAATACCAACGATTAAAACGTGGAAATGAAGATTGGCCGCAGGCGGGCATGCCGGATGTGTTGGCAGCAGTGATGACAGAACCTTTTGGTGAGACAAAGCGTAAAATGATTAGTGGAGATGCCTACATTGGATTTGTGAAATTCCCCAAAGATGGTGGATTACCGCTCATTGAGACAGTGAATACCTTTGGGGCAAGTTCGCATCCGGAATCGAAACACTTCGCTGATCAACGCGAATTATATCAAGCCCAACAAACCAAGCGGATGACCTTGGATAAGGCTGAGGTCCTTAAAAATGCGGTGAAGATTTATAAACCAGAGTAACATGTATGTATAGCGGAAATCTGTTTGATCTTGAAAATCAAAGAAACGGATCATTAAACCCTATTTTAGCGATATATAACCTACTATTTTTATGATAAATAAATTACTTAAAACGGCATTAGGGAGACTGCGAATAATCGCTTTTTTAGAAGGTTGTTCCTATTTACTTTTAGGATTTACGATGATTTTGAAATACAAATATGCTATGCCACAGCCTAATTACATCGTTGGCCTAGCGCATGGAATCCTATTTGTTTTGTACGTTGGTTTATTGCTTCAAGTTTCGTTGATCCATCGATGGAACCTACTTAAGATCGTTGGAGCATTTTTAGCTTCCCTAATTCCTTTTGGCACCTTCTGGGCAGATAAGGCGCTGTTTAGACCGACAGATCGATAAATAAATTATTTTACCTCAGAAGCATTATTATACTAACGAAGACACTTACTTCATTTTTAAAATAACAATTTCAGCGGCTTTAGGGAAAGGAGAGGGCCAAAATTCCTCAAATCGTAAAAACTTATAGCCTTCTGGTGTTGACTCTAATGGATAGAACAGCTTGCCAATAAAACTGGTAAAATCTTTACCGAAAATATCTTTCACTTCTTGGGGGTTGGCAAATGTGTTATTCCCTGTATTTAAATAAATGGATTTAGTCAAAGGGCCATAAGAGGATGACGTCCATTCCCCATCATTCCCATAATAGGTAAAGATATCAGCTAAACCATCTCCATTAAAGTCATTAACGATGACATCTCTTCCCTGGAAGTCAAACATATCTGTTGAACTACTAATTGTTTTTCCATTGTCAGAGGTAGTTAAAATAGGCGTTTTTTTACCTTGATAATCTTCTGGGAAAATCAAGATTCTTTTCCCTTTCGCATTTGAAATTTCGACAAGGTCGTGTATTTCATAGGGTCCCATTTTATTGTTAATAACGTTGGTGGTATTAGCCATCGGATCCCATGCCCACAAAGAGCCTTGATCATTACGATAGGTGGCGCACATAACTTCCAAAAAAGGATCATCGTCTAAATTGGTAAATAGAACACTTCCTACACTATCCAATGGCTTTTCTAATGTAATAATCTCAAATTTCCCTTGGTTATTTTTCAGGATTGCAACTGTATTATCAGCAGGCACGCGCTCTGAGGCAGATGACCAGCGTTGAGAAATGATATCTAGATCTCCATCGTTATCATAATCCCCTACATCTGCGTGGTGATAAAATAGCTTTTTATCTGTAATTCCTGGAAAATTCTGTTTGATAAATCCGTTCGCTGAACCATAGTACATCAACAAATAGCCACCTTCCCAGCGTCCATTAATCATACTATTCTCTTGGCCATGATCCACCAAAAACAAATCCAAAAACCCATCTTTGTTGAAATCTTTGACAATTAAAGGGCTTTTGGGATAACCAACTTCACTAATTGTTTTGAAGATGGATTTAGTCTTATCTACTATTTTTTTAGCTTTTTCATCAAATTGAAATATGCGCAAATAGTCAACTTTCGTTGTTTTCAAATCCGCGAATGGGATAATCAAATGTGGTACATCATTTATTTTAATATAGGCTAATCCTTCGGGTGAGGGTGGCAATACGGGTTCACTAAATTCTGTGTAGCTAAAAGTTAAGTTCAGGTCTTGCTTCACAAATTCCGCTTTAAGCGAAATATCCTTGTCCATGACTAATTTTAATGGATTCTCGCTTTTACCATTACTCCAACCCGAAAAATTGAAAAAATTATTTGGTGTAGCCCGAATGGTTACTTCGGTACCTTTTGGATAGGTTCCTTCTGCAATATCTACTTTACCGCCGGCACCAGCCTCCACTTTTAGGACATATTTAACCTCAGATTGAGTGGGCGGACTTGTATTAACAACTGGAGTAATTTCTTCTTTTGAGCACGCAGAAAAAAGAAGTGCAAGAAGTAAAAGGTTTTTAGCGTTGACCATTGTATAAATGAATTTTCAAAAAAAATGGATTTTTTGTTAAAAATCAAAATTAATGAATCAAATCTTAAGGGAGGAATTAAAATGCAAAAAGCCCCAGATTTCTCTGAGGCTATGTGATCCCGCTGGGATTCGAACCCAGGACCCATACATTAAAAGTGTATTGCTCTACCAACTGAGCTACGGAATCATCAAGCTTGCGCTTGTTATATAAAATGGTTCACTCTGGAACCGAAGGGAGATTCGGCCACTGACCGACTCTCATTTGCATTTAAGGCATTTTATTGCCTTATTGCGGTGCAAAACTAAGACGGTTTTTCGAATTATGCAAGTAAGGCTTCTAAATAAAATTATATTTTTTTCTATTTTTTTGTTGGCCTTCTGTCAAAGCGCTTACAGCCAAATAGATAGAATGCAAATAAAGACGGCCGATTCGTTGTTTCGGGCAAACCGACTACTTGAAGCGGAAAAAATATACCGTTTAAATCTACCCAAGGCACAAGCAGAATCCGAAAATATCAAACTTAAACTGGCTTTTATATCCAAAGCCAAAAACGATTGGGTCAGTGAATTATACTTTCTTTCCAGCATAAACGCCAAAGAAAATTCATCGTCCATTGCCAAGCGATTGGAAACAATAGGAGCGAAGCACAATCTATCCGGCTATGAGGTCCTGTTTATCGACCAAATTGAATGGATTTATTTTGCCCTTTTCCCTTACATAACGGGCTTGCTCGTGTTGCTTGGCTTGTACGGCGTGATTATTCTACTCTTGAAAATGCGTCGGCGTAGACGACTTAGAAAGGTACAAATTGCCTATTTATTCGCCTATTTTTCCTTTGTACTCGTTTACACCAATTTCCCAGGATTTTTTCATTATGGGATTATCACGAGTGAAAAAGCCTATTTACGTGAATTCGCCTCTTCGGCAGCACCCGTGAAGAAAATCTTAAAAAAAGGAAATCGAATCAATTATTGGCACACCAAAGACGTTTGGGTAACCTGTTTACAAGATGGCCAAATCGGCTATATCAAAGTCAATGATTATTCTCCGATCGACTAAAGGTGTAAAATCTCAAAGCTTAAATCCAGGATGATGTCTCGTTCAGAAACCGCTTGACCAATAACTCCTTTAACTTTTAAATCTGCATTTTTGATTGCCTCCAACACACGAACGACTTTAGCTAGCGGATAATTACGTTTAGCATTCAGGTAATCACGAACAAAATAGGGGTTCACACCAATATTTTTAGCAATTTCAGCATCCGACATGGCGCCTAAATCATGTACCTGAAGCACCTTCATGAAATAATTAAATAACATGATTAACATGGGAGGAACTGGATTTTGCTTTGTGTTCTCGGCAAAATAAAAGGCAATTTTTTGTGCTTTGGCGATGTTGCGCGATGAAAGCGCATTTTGAAATTCAAAAATGTTGTACTCCCGACTAATCCCTATGAATCGCTCAATTTCTTCAGCACCTACCTCAGAACCCTGAGGCAAATTGATGACTAATTTGTCGGCCTCATGGGCCATCCGTTGCAAATCAGCACCTACAAACGAAACCATTAACTCCAATGACGTCGCTTGAATAGTTAATCCTTTCTGCGCCAAATAATCCTTGAGCCAGACGCCTACTTTATCTTCTTTAATCTTTTTGGAACAGACAACGACCCCATGCTTTTCGGCAACAGCCAAGACTTTAGCCTTTTCTGCCACTAAATTTTTTATCGTACAAATGAGAACCGTCGAATCCGTGGGCCTTTCACAATAATCCTCCCAAGCTTTGAGATCATCATTACCTTTGGCCTCTTTTCCTTTTGCCAAAGCTTCCAAGAAACTGGCTTCCTTCACGATAATCACCTGACGTTCAGCCATCATCGGATAGCGACGTGCATAGGAAATTACGGACCCCATGGATTGATCTTTGCCAAACATGACAAATTGATTAAAGCTTTTCTCATCTTCTCGCAAAATTCCATCCTCTAGCGCATCCGCCACCTGGTCAATAAAAAATGGCTCATCTCCATGAATGACATAGATTGGCGCAAATTTTTTGGCTTTAATGTCTTTAAGTACGTCTTGAGGGGATTTTTGCATTAGTTGCAGTGGGCAGTTGTCAGTAATCAGTAGTCAGTAATCAGTTGTCAGTGACCTGTTGTCAATAAGTTAGTAACACAATTATAATTTTGTTTTCAAAGATAATTAATTTTTATGACTGACAACTGAGTCCCAACTTCTGATTACTGACTTCTGATTACTGACTTCTGATTACTGACTTCTGATTACTGACTACTGATTACTGACTACTGATTACTAGCGACTTTCAAGTCTTTTTCCCTATCTTTACCCCCTCATTCAAAACATGATTACATGCAAATTGCACCTAATATCGTTGTTTTTATCTCGTATGAACTTGCTTTCCCAGATGAAAATGGCCAACCAGACGTCGTTGAGATTGTAGATGAAAACGAACCAATGGTATTTATCCACGGACTAAGTGGACTTCCAGAAAGTTTTGAGGCTAATTTAATGGGCCTTAAAGCAGGAGATGAATTTAATTTCAATATCGCAGCAGAAGATGCATATGGCAATATTGATCCCAACGCCATCGTTTCACTTCCAAAATCAATTTTTGAAGTAGAAGGCCAAAAAGCTGACGATGTCCTCAAAATAGGAAATTACATTCCAATGACTGACGATCAAGGAAATCGGATGCAAGGCCTTGTCGTATCGATTGGTGATGATAACGTAATGATGGATTTTAATCATCCATTGGCAGAAAAAGAGTTAATTTTTACAGGTAAAGTCATTAAATTAAGGGAGGCCACTGCCGACGAACTTGCACATGGTCACGTGCACGGCGAAGGCGGGGTGCACCACTAAAATTAGACTTTAGACGTTGGACATTAGACGTTAGCTATTTATAACCTATTGTCCAGCGTCTAACGTCCAACGTCTGACGTCCACTTATGAAACCAACCTTCGATTCCATTTACATGGAACTTGCTGAGAAACTAGCCTTGCGATCGCACTGTACGCGTGCGCAAGTAGGAGCGGTGTTAACCAAAGATACCCGAATCATTTCCATTGGGTATAATGGACCACCACAAGGCACACATAATTGTGACGAAGATTTTCACGAAGAAGGTGGATGCCCACGTGATTCAAAAGGGTCTTGTTCACTCGCATTACATGCCGAACAAAATGCCATTCTATATGCCTCCAAAAATGGAGCATCCATCGAAGGTTCCACCATCTATGTCACACTTTCACCCTGTATATCTTGCGCACGCATTATTTACAGCATGAAGATAAAACGTGTCATCTATCTCAATAGTTACGCGGCTTACAAAGGCCTAGCCTCCGATGAAGGAGTAGATTTCCTTCGGAAATTCGGGGTAGACGTAGTTGCTTACAAGGATATACAGTAGAGACGCGATACTTCGCGTCTTTTTTTGTTTGAGACGCGTCATATTGCGTCTTATACAGTCTAGAGTCCCAAAAAAATACCAAACAATTGGGAGGTGAATTTTTGTCATAGACGCGAAGTATCGCGTCTCTACAGTCTGACGTCTATAGTCCAACGTCTAACGTCCAAAAAAAAGACCCCACACCTGTGAGGTCTTTTTTTTGTAGCGGGGAGCAGAATCGAACTGCCGACCTTTGGGTTATGAATCCAACGCTCTAACCATCTGAGCTACCCCGCCAAAACATGGTGCAAATGTAATTGAAAGCTAGTAGAGTCACAAATATTTTATGAATACTTATTAAATTTGACGCGGATTTGGGAATTAGACAAGATAGTTTACCTTTGTTTATATCAATAAAAGCAGGCATATGGGACAGCAACATTTTGAATTTGAATACGAGATAAAAGCCTCTCCAAAAGTACTTTACCCGTACATTAGTTCTGCCTCAGGGCTTCAACAATGGTTTGCTGAAAAAGTAACCGTAAAAAATGCTGAATTATTCATTTTTTATTGGGACAACGAAACCCACACAGGACATTTAGTTCAAAATAAAGTCAATAAATCAGTAAAATTTGACTTTACTGCCGCTGATCAATTACCATTAAGTGCTGTTATCGAAATTAAACTTGACGTGAGTGAATTGACAAATGCGACGTATTTGAAAATTTTCGATAGCGCATCTACCTTCAAAAGTCCAGAAGACGCCCAAGAATTATGGGACTACCTGACTGATAAACTAAAAGAAATAGTCGGCAGTTAGTATGCGTAAAATTGATAAACTTGTATTACAAGCATTCTGGGGGCCATTTTCGCTCACCACCTTGGTTGTCATTTTTATTTTTCTCCTTCGATTAGTTCTGTTTTACTTCTCAGACTTGTTTGGTAAAGACCTCGGTTTTTTCATCTACATCGAACTTTTCTTCTACTTTTCTCTGATTACCCTTCCACTTGCCTTACCGCTTTCCGTACTACTATCCTCCTTAATGACTTTCGGAAAATTAGGAGAGAATTTTGAGCTAACAGCATTAAAAAGTGCCGGAATATCCATTACACGAATCATGCGGCCAATTTTTATAACAGCCATTGGCCTAAGCGTATTTATGTTTTGGTTTAATAATGTGGCTTTACCGTGGGCCAACTTAAAAGGGTGGGGGCTTTTGTATGACATTAAAACCACTAAAACGACCTTAAACATCAAAGAGGGTATCTTTTATTCTGATCTACCAGGCTATTCCATTAAAGTGGCGAAAAAATACCCCGATAATAAAACGTTAAAAAGCTTAATCATTTATGACCATACGCATAATGATGGTAACCGACATGTTACGTTGGCTGATTCGGCACAGATGTATACCATTCTGAACAAGAAATACCTCATTTTTGAGCTGTTTAATGGCAAAGATTATGTCGAAGATGCAGACCGTGGAAGCAATTTAGATGCCACAGATTTG
>JAIXRT010000140.1 GCA_027485075.1 Cytophagaceae bacterium | reverse complement strand
GTTGAAAATGGGCAGCAATTTTGGGGTGGTAGTTTTGTCGCCAATGCCGGCGGACGTATCATTTTCCAAGCGCCACATGACGTAGAGGAAGTTGCTATTGTGGACATAGATGTGGATTCTAGTGAATATTACCGCAAGACCTGGCCTTTCCTGCGTGATCGTCGCATCGATTCCTACCAAGACATCACTAAACGCTTCATCGATTGAATTACATCATTAGCCTTATTCGTTTGTACGCTTTTTGGCTAATCTTTTTTTTGGTCGAACGAATCATCTTTGTTATTCGATTTTGGGATGCCATAACCGAAAATGGAAGTTCAGAGGTATTCGCCATCTTTCAATCAGCCCTGCGCCTCGATGCATCCATGACGGGTTATGTACTCGTTATTCCCGCTATATTATGGGCCATCGAAATTGTTTCCGGAAAATCATTTGTTTCCCCGCGTTTTTTGATTGGGTACCAACGGTTTTTTATTGGCCTATTTGCCCTTATTGGGGCCGTAAACTTGAATATTTACCAGGAGTGGGGAGCGAAGGTCAACTATAAAGTCTTCAAAATATTTTTTAATTATCCGTACGAATCGACGATTTCGAGCTTGGAAACGGGTATCGGCCTGACAGTTGGGATATTACTTTTTCAGGTCCTGTTTTTTGGTTGGCTAATCAAATTCTTTATTCGTCCTGCCTTTCAATTACATCCGTGGTTAATACGTCCTGTACTCAGTTTGTTGGTTTTAGGGCTAACATTTTTGAGCGTCCGAGGCGGCTGGCAATTAGCTCCGATCAGCCAAAGTATGGCGTATTTTTCTTCCAAGCCTATCCTAAACCATGCCGCAGTGAATACTTCCTGGAATTTGGCGCAAGATGTGACGAATAATTTAGCTGGAAATGCGGGCGACTTTCATTACTTACCGGATTCTCAGGTAGATTCGATACTACACATGTATCAATCAGGAGATTCGCTGGCCCGAATGGAAATTCTCACCAACAAGCGTCCCAATGTTGTCTTCATAATCTTAGAAAGTTTCACGGCTGATGTCGTAGCATCATTAGGGGGTGAGTCGGGAATAAGTGGTGAATTAGGGCAATTGATGCAGCAGGGTGTATCTTTTACGAATTTGTATGCTTCGGGAGATCGAACGGATAAGGGCTTAATTGCGGTGATGAGTGCATTTCCAGCCCAAGCAACAAAAAGCATTATTTCCGAGACGGATAAGCAGGAAAAATTACCTTCAGTCGCTCAAGTATTTAAAGAACAAGGCTATCAAACTGCCTTCATGTATGGGGGTGAAAGTGAGTTTTTTGGGTTTAAGCCCTATGTGTTGAGTCATGGGTTTGATCATTCCACTGATAAGCATGCGTTCGCGCTCGAGGATCAGAATTCAAAATGGGGTGCGCATGATGGTGTCGCTTTTAAGCGATTTAAACAGCAGTTGGGTCAATTAAAACAGCCATTTTTTGCGACCATGCTCACGCTTTCGAATCATGAGCCTTTTGAAATTCCAGAGACACCACGTTTTCCAGGATCTGATTTACCGAATCGTTTTCGGAGTACGGCCTTTTATACCGATAAATCCTTAGGTGCTTTTATCCGTTCTGCACGTCAAGCGTCTTGGTTTAAAAATACCTTGTTTGTCATTGTGGCTGACCATGGTCATCGATTACCTAAGGAGAAATATGCGATTTCGGAATCACAACGCTTTCATATTCCTTTGGTGCTTTTTGGCGACGTCATCAAACCTGAGTTTCGCGGTAAACAGCTTCCTGTATTTGGTAGCCAAACGGATATCGCCAAAACCGTTTTAGGCCAAATGGGCTTGGATGGCAATCGGTTTGCGTTTAGTCAAGATTTATTTGCCACGCATCCAGATCGGGGATATGCATTTTTCGATTGGGATAATGGTTTCGGTGTAATAAGTAAACAAGGGTTTACCAGTTATGATAATGCGGGCAAGCGGCTGATCAAGCAGGAGGGAAGTACACATTTATTGCCCTTTGGTCAGGCGTACATGCAAAAAGTTTTTGCAACGTATATGGGATATTAAGCGAGTATGCTTAAATCTTGAATGGCGATTGTCTTCTGAGTTTGAAATCCTTCTCCATACGTTACCCCAATCTTGTGTCCCATTTCAAGGGCACGTGCTTCGATGAAATGTAAGAATTCTGGACTCGAAATATACGATGCGGGTTCGCTCGAATTAGGATCAAAAAACTGGCTACGAAACGCACGAATAGCTGCTTCTTTCGTTCCCCAATGTTCGGTAATATCGATCACAAAATCAGGCTCCAAGTATCTGTCCTGTATGTAATGAAAGACTTGTTTGGGACGCCATTCCGTTTGTTTTTCGCCATTGCGTGAGGTTTCAATCTTACGCAAGCCACTCAAAAAGCAGGCGTCTATGGCCAATTGTGCACCTTTTCCATGGTCAGGGTGCCTATCTTCCAACGCATTCGCTAAAACGATGTCAGGCTGATATGCGCGTATAACTTCAATTAATTTCAGTTGGCTGGATTGATCATTTGTGAAAAAACCATCTGCTAACCCTAAATTCTCACGCACCTGAATGCCTAAAATTTCCGTAGCCGCTACAGATTCAGCCAAACGAATTTCAGGTGTCCCGCGAGTTCCCAATTCACCTCGTGTTAAATCGACAATACCTACTTTTTTGCCAAGCGCTAGTTGCTTGCGGATTGTTCCTGAGCAAGCTAATTCAGCATCATCTGGATGCGCAGCCATCACTAAAATGTCAAGTTTCATCGGATTGTAGTGATTTAGTGAATGCGAAGTCGTCTGCCCGCACGAATGGTGGAGGAAAGACGTAGGCCGTTTAGTTTGGCTAATTTATTCACCGACATACCTGCGCGTTGTGCGATGGTATACAATGAATCTCCTGAACGAACTTTCACCCAGGCTTTCCGACGGGTTTTGATTT
>JAIXRT010000064.1 GCA_027485075.1 Cytophagaceae bacterium | reverse complement strand
GTCTGATATCCAGTCCACTGATTACGTACGTGTAACTGTATGTATGTTCGATCACCTTCTCCCGAATAGGCAGGATTTAGATAGATGCGATTCTGAGTAAATAAACTTAGGTTAGGACCTAATTGACTAAACAATTGAATATGAGGAGTGAAACATATCCCTAAAATGACCCACAAAAAAAGACGTGTACAATTGCCCATGAATAAAATCAATCCTTTTATAACTTGACAAATCTAAGGAAAAAAAAAGCTCCCGGTGGGAGCTTAACTGATTTATTTATTCACTTGTTTTATATAATGTTCAAGCGCTCCAGTCATGGAAGGGGCATTAGGCATCGGTGCCTGAATATCAATAATCAAACCTGCATCTGTTACTGCTTGTGCCGTAGTAGGGCCAAAGGCTGCAAGACGTGTATTATTCTGTTTGAAATCTGGAAAATTCAAAAACAATGAAGTAATCCCTGAAGGACTGTAGAATACAATTATATCATAAAATACATTTTCCAAATCAGAAAGATCTGCAGAAACTGTTTCATACATCACAGCTTCTGTTAATTGAAAATCATTCGTTCCCATGTAATCCGGCAAATCTTTTTGACGCTTGTTTGAACAAGGAAACAAGAATTTTTCCGTCTTATGCTTCTTAATTACTTCCAATAAATCCAACGCCGTACGTGTACCTGTAAACACCTTACGCTTGCGGATTACAATATATTTTTGAAGGTAATTGGCCGTTTGCTCCGTGATACAGAAATATTTCATGTCCGCAGGAACCTCAATCTTAGCTTCCTTACAAATACGAAAGAAGTGATCTATGGCATTACGACTAGTGAAAATAATAGCTGTATGCGTCAGAATATCAATTTTTTGCTTGCGAAATTCTTTATATGCAATACCTTGAACTTCAATAAATGGACGAAAATCTACCTTTACATTGTATTTACGCTCAATCTCAAAATATGGGGATTTCGCATCCGTAGGAGCCGCCTGGGTAACCAAGATACTTTTAACTTTCTTTAACCGACTGGCATCCTGCTGGACCCCATTTGCAATTTCACTCATAAGAACAATATTCAATTAATGTGCTTGAGACTTCTATTTCTCAAAATGCCTGCAAATATACGATTTTTTTTAATCAAAAAATTATTGCCCCTACATGTATTCTGGGAAAATAAGCTCACGCAATCCAAAGACCAATACTTGGCCCTCCATCAGAACTAAATAAGCCAATAGTGATAGTTGGTTTACTTGGAATGACTTTCGAAAAACTTGAAACAAATAAAAGGATCTAACTATGAAATAACCTGTAATCACATAGGAGATATATGTCAAATTAATAGAAATTAAAGGTCCTTGGTAAAGAGAATAGAGGCTAATTCCAACAAACAATAGAGAAAAAAACTGAAGGTTGGTTTGTAAAGATTTAAAGTAATGTGCTTCTGCAACTTGTGATAAGCGAAACAGATTCGTAAAAAGCTTAAACATAAAATACCGCGAAATAAACAGGATAAATCCAACAAAGACCTTTGTTCCTATGAAACCTAAGGATGCTCCGATGGATTGAAGATTTTCCAAGGATTGAAATACTGCCTCATCGGACTGGCCCATCAGCCGATTGTAAAATGAAATAAAGGCAGTTAACAGACTAAGTGTGAAAATGACCCATAAATTGGGGAATGCAAATGGACTCTTTAAAACCGCATCCTCTTTTACTTCCCAATGAATCCAGTCAGAAAACCGATAATACGTTTGAAAATAACGCGGAAATGCGGCAAATAATGTGCCTATGCATAGCATTAAAACGATAAATGAAAATCCAAAAAATTGATAAAAAATAAAAGACCCTCGTCGCTTGATAGAGAGAAAGTCAACCATTGCGTCGGAGTTCACTTGAATTTTTCGTTCAATGCTAAATTCAGCTGGCAGCCCTTTTAACTCATTGCTATAAATAGTCAATACGAGTTGATCTTCGCCTCTGTATTTTTGTTGCATACTATCTAGCGATAAACGCAACAATTCATCTTTGGGCAAAAAGCGTTGAAAGGTGCCTTGAACAAACAAATGATAATCAGCGTCGGATTTAATCCGCAAAAAACCATTTGGATAATCGGCAGGATTTAAAGCAAGTGATTTTGACTTATAATTAAAATGCTTGTTTGCGATATAAGGCAAAAAGCCTTTGACGCTGGGCTGATATACCATCCATTCCTTATCAAATGTATGTGTACGCTTCCATTGTGCATGTGCGAATTGCACCGCGAAACAAAAACAAACACATAAAAAAAATCTGCTGACCTGGCCAATACGGTTCAGATAAGCAGATTTTTGAGATAAAGGAAGCATCCTTTTGAATTTATTATTTTCCAGCTAAAGCCTTAATCATTGTTTCACCAATATCAGCAGGAGAGTAAACTACGTGAATACCACATTCTTTCATGATCTTCATTTTAGCTTCTGCCGTATCATCTGCTCCTCCAATAATCGCACCAGCGTGACCCATACGACGACCTTTTGGCGCTGTTTGTCCAGCGATAAAACCAACTACCGGCTTACGGTTACCATCAGCTTTGATCCAACGAGCTGCTTCAGCTTCCATACCTCCACCGATTTCACCGATCATCACGATACCTTCCGTTTCTGGATCATTCATTAAAAGCTCTACGGCTTCTTTCGTTGTTGTTCCGATGATTGGATCACCACCGATTCCGATTGCTGTCGTTTGGCCTAAACCCGCTTTAGTTAGTTGGTCTACAGCTTCATACGTTAATGTTCCTGACTTAGAAACAATACCTACACGACCTTTTTGGAAGATAAAGCCAGGCATAATACCCACTTTACACTCTTCAGCCGTCATAACTCCCGGGCAGTTTGGCCCAATTAAACGGCAATCGTAGTTTTGAATATATTCCTTCGCAACGATCATATCTTTCGTTGGAATTCCTTCTGTAATACAAATAATGACTTTAATTCCAGCATCAGCAGCTTCCATAATGGCATCCGCAGCAAATGCTGGGGGAACAAAAATGATCGACGTATCTGCTCCAGTCTTGCTAACTGCGTCAGCTACCGTATTAAAAATTGGTTTTTCTAAATGTGTACCACCACCTTTTCCTGGGGTAACCCCTCCAACAACTTGCGTACCATATGCAATCATTTGCTCTGCATGAAAGGTACCTTCCGTTCCGGTAAATCCTTGTACTATAATTTTCGAATTCTTGTTAACTAAAACACTCATTTTGTTGGGGTTAAATAAACGTAGGCGAAAAATTTTTTCAAAGGTACAAAATATTGATAAAATTCATCAAAAACCTTTTAACCTTGGAAATAAAAATCCGAACAGATTATTTTTGTGTAAATTCGAATTCGGAATCCTTTTCATGCTTAAACACCTGCACATTCAGAACTATGCCCTAATAGACTCAATTGATTTGAGCCTATCTGAAGGTTTGAGTGTAATCACAGGGGAAACAGGTGCTGGAAAATCCATTTTACTAGGCGCAATATCACTCCTCATGGGTGCACGTTCTGACGGAAAATCACTCTTTGATCCAGCTAAAAAATGCATCATAGAGGGTACTTTTTCTGTCGCACCCTACCCACATATACATCAAATTTTTGAAGAGGAAGGAATCGACTTTGAGGAACCTTGCCTAATTAGGCGAGAGATTAACCCACAAGGAAAATCACGCACCTTCGTAAATGACAGTCCAGTTAATTTAGATTCACTGAAAAAAATTGGTCAGGAGTTGGTGGATATTCATTCCCAACAAGACACTTGGTGGCTGGCTAATGCAGACTTTACCCTTGAATTAGTCGATAGCTTTGCTCAAAATCAGGCTGTAAAAACAGCATACCAACGTGCCTTTCGCGCCTACTCCCAAGCCATCAAAAACCTGCATTCGCTTCAAAAGAAAGCAGCAGAGGGGACTCAGGGACTCGATTTTTTGCAATTCCAATTCCAAGAATTAACTGACGCCAAACTAGCAGTTAACGAGTACGAATCACTTCGTTCACACGTAGAGAAAGGACAAAATGCTGAACTTATTCATGAAAGATTAGCTCAGCTTGCTAACTTCATGAGCACCACAGACATGTCTACTGTGGAACAAATGCGTGCGGCATTGCAACAAGTCAATGCACTAAGCAAATTTGGTGAGGATTATGCTAGCTGGAAAAATAGATTAGAATCAATTTGGTTAGAAACCAAAGACCTAGCTAATGAAATTGAACGGGAGGCGGAAAATTTTCAGTCTGACCCCAATGAATTAGCCCAATCGCAACAGCGACTCGACCTACTCAATCGACTACTTCAAAAGTATCAAGTACGTGAGATTCATGACTTAATTGAGTTACGTGACGCTATTGATGCCCAAATTTCAGGTCACGCAAATGTCGATGAAGCACTTGCTCTTGCCGAAAAAGAAGTGGCATCTAGTTTAAAAATCGCTGAAAATCAGGCAGCAATATTACAAACTAGCCGGCATGAAGTGTACGAGACTATCACACAAAAACTGGCAGAATCACTCCATGCACTCGGAATTCCAAACGCGACACTTGCTTGGGAACTACGTGAACAAGAATTACAGATTTCTGGTATAGACAAAGTACAGCTGTTGTTTTCAGCAAATAAAGGATTAGCTCCTAAGCCATTTAGACAAATTGCATCGGGTGGTGAAATGAGCCGACTCATGCTTTCGATCAAACATTTATTGGCCGAAAAGCGTGCGATGCCTACACTGATACTTGATGAAATTGATACCGGCGTTTCTGGTGAAATTGCGATAAAAATTGGTCAAATGTTGACGCAAATGAGTCGCTCCCACCAAATCATCGCGATTACCCACCTCCCACAAATTGCTGCTGCTGGGGCGCATCATTGGTTTGTTTATAAAGATCATGCTGGTGAAAAAACGGTATCGAGCCTACGCGAGCTGAGTGGAGAGGATCGGGTAGATGAAATCGCCAAGATGATTGGTGGAAGTAAAGGGTATCTTGAACTGAAAGAAAACGTTAGAAAACTAATTCATGCTAACCATGACTAAAAAAATATTTACATTATTTATCCTCATTACGGGGTTTGGATGTTCCACTGCAGAAGAAAAATTAAGTACGGAATTGCAAGAAAAAGTACTCCAACTACACGACAACTTAATGCCCAAGACGGAACAATTAGTTTCATTGAAATCTTCTTTAGACAGCCTATCGCGCGGAGAAGATTCTGTTCATGTCAAGCAATTAATTTATGCCCTAGGTAAAGCAGACCAATCCATGATGGATTGGATGCATCAATTTTCGATAGACAGCCTATCCAAAATGGCCGCTGGTGATAAGGTTTCTTATCTCCAAGCACAATATTCCGCTTTGACCAGCCTAAAATCATCAACAGACTCAAGTCTACATGCCGCACAAACTTATTTATCTCGTTAGTTTCGCACTACTAGTTTTCAGTTGCACGCAGGACAAAAAGCTCCCCTACCTTGGAAAGCATGAAACCCGGGTTGTAGATGGTAAAACAGACACGGTGTATCACCAAATACCTCCATTCAAATTTCTTAATCAGGATTCTGTTTGGGTGAGCGAAAAAGATATGGCAGGTAAAATTTACATCGCTGATTTCTTTTTTACCTCCTGTCCGACGATCTGCCCGAAAATGAAAACGCAATTAGTGCGTCTTTATGAAAGATACGCGGACAACGATCAAATTCGGATTCTTTCACATACGATCGATCCAGCATTTGACAGACCATATGTTTTGAAAAAATATGCGAATCGCTTGCAAGTTCAAGCTCCCCGCTGGAATATGGTAACGGGAGACAAGCAAGCGATTTATACCTTAGGCGAAAAAAGCTACATGGTAACTGCCCAAGAAGACAAAAATGAAGTTGGCGGATTTGTGCACAGCGGAGCTTTTATCTTAGTAGATAAGCAGCGTCATATTCGTGGCATATATGATGGAACAAAGGAAGATGAGGTTAATCACCTGATCGAAGATTTAGAAATCTTACTAAAAACAAACTAACATGAAGTCATTTTTGCTAGCCGCTTTGGCTTTAAGTTTATTTGCTTGTCAGTCCAAAGAAGAAATTCTACATGAGCAATATGTCATCGAGGGCCGAATTCAATATGAAAATAATTGTGCGAATTGCCATCAATCCAACGGTCAAGGTCTACGAAATTTGTATCCGGCCATCTCAAAAAGTACGCTTTCAGCTCCTGAACTAGCTCGACTGATCAAACAAGGACGCAAATCAGCTACAGGTTATATGCCGGCCAACCCAAAATTACAGGCCATCGACATTGCTGAGATAATCACATTTATGCGGCATGAATGGGGAAAAAATGAACAAACCTTTTCGTTTGATTCGACCCGAATAGTCTTAAAAGGAATTAATTAGCAGGCAATTCATCTACCGTCAGTAGGGAATTGGTTACTTGACGTAATGAATAGGTCGAGAAATCTTGGGCGGCATCGAGGCCCACGCCATGGATAATGTCCGTACGAGTTTTGATAGATACAGGCTTCGTGGTAAAAATACGTTTTTCACTAGGCAACCAGGTAAATTCATCCGTTTTGATCAATTCCCCCTTCAACTGATTATTGATCACTACGTGACCCATTAATCTGTATGAATTCGTTTGGCGAAAAAAATGAGCAGAATCCCCACGAATCAAGGTGGTAACATTACCTAATTTATCATAAAACCAAAGTTTCATTTCCTTTGGATAAACTCGATCTTCAGATGGAGTGGTAATTTGGCTTTCTGTAACCATGCGAACAATAGCACGTGCAGAATCTGAATAGATCATATCTATGCCCGAAAGCTCTGATTTAGGTCCTTTGAAAACTAGATTACGCTCCTTTTTTTCTTCACTGCATGCCAGTAAGATAAAGGCCCAACCGAACAAAGAAATGATTCGAAGCTGGCGCATGGAAACGAGACTAGTTTAATTTGATTTTTTGGAACCAAGCATCCCCTAGCGTTAAGCCAATAACAACCCGTTGATATTGTTCCTCCAAGGCGTTGTCGGCCAATAAACCTCTACGTCCGAATTGATAGGAAACGTTAATGTAATTCAAGAAATTACGTAATGGGAAGGCAAATCCTCCACTGACAAATTGGTCTTTAGCAAAACGGCCATTTCCTGCAAAATCATAGGGTGTAGTTGAATAACTATAACCAATTCGGTAGGTTGTTCGCTTGAAAAAGCTTGAAATAGACTCAAAATCTGGGGTATATTCCGCGCCAAAAGCAACCGTAGACGTCGTAGGTAATTTGGTCGAACGGCCTAAATTATTTTCAATGGATGTCCAATTTGTCCGTGAGTAATCAACACCCACCATCCAATACGCAGGACGTTCTAAACTAATTCCAAAACGCTGAGAGACTGGGATATTTTGCTTGAATTTTGTTTCTTTCTCTAGCGTATCCGCATTAATCAAATTCATGCCAGTCAAATCCAAAGTGGCAAACCGACGTAAATTCGTAGCTCCTAATTGATTCGTTAAATCAAGTGTAGCACCCACATTTAAAAAAAGATCCTTCTTAATTAGCTGACGATATGCCACACCGGCTTTGAATGAAAAGTCAGAGTAACGCGTCGCATTTTCTAGTTGGATCTTATAAAATTGTCCATCCGATAAATTTTGTGTAGATACCTGACGAGAAACTGAACCGAATAGATAGGCTGCCTCAATGCCGACGTACAATTCCTTCGCAATGCGGACACCATGACTCATGGACAACTTACTCACACCACCCGTTCCTTTGTATCCATAAATTAAACTATCTACCCCCAACACATTTAAGCGGCGGTACGACTTAGTCTCGTAGTTAACATTTGAATGTGGGCGAATCCCAAAAGACATGGTCCAGCGATTCGACATGGGCAAGGTTAAATTGAAAGATTGATAATTACCGCCGAGGACTTGTTGGCGCTGCCGATAATCCTGCATATTTTTCAACTCTAAGTTGATGCCAGCCTCTAAAACCGTATATCGGTTACGCGCTAAGAGTGCAGGATTCATCTGATTGGAATAAATACCGTTCGAATTTGAGATACCTATACCTCCCATCATGGAATTTGACGGGGTTTCTGGCGTATATAACTCACCCATTCCAATGTAGGAAAGTGGGGAATTAACAATAGTTTGCGCCTTAGTTACTTGAAAAATGCCCAATAAAAGACAAATAACGGTACAAAAAAATACTCGAAGAGCCTTTGGGGATTGTTGGGTATAAATCAATTGCTTGTAAATCATGCGGTTAAAAATCGGCTCTAGTATATAATTCAAGTCTGCAAAGGTCGTAATTTTTTTCATAATCGAATAAGATATTAGCTATATTTGAAATCATATTTTGTTTGCAGATCGATGGATAGACTTCACGAATGGGTTTGGCTAGAAAATTCAGCGTTTGATTTAATCGCATTTTTCAGTGTCTTGATCTTAGGCATTCTTTTCCGCCGGTTTTTCTCCAATTCATTTTCTAAAATTGTCTATCGATTTATCCCAGTGGAATCGGTATCCATTCAAGACTGTATTCAGTTGCTTCGCAAGCCGTTTGAATTACTACTCTTCTGGGTTTTCTTATATCTAGCTTCCCAAAATTTACATATACCTCAATCCTGGCATATTGCCTCTATTGATAATTTTGGCCTATTATTTGTCCTCCAAAAAGTATTTGAAACGATCCTAATTATCTCGATTACCTGGGTCATTATTCGCCTCATGAAAGTGGGAATTTTGGTTGCTCAGGAGAAATGGCAAGGGGTAGGTGAGAAAGCAAAACAACAGTTTATTCCCTTTTTAAACGATCTTTCACTTGTCTTTATTATGACAGGTGCCACCTTTGTTTTACTTGGACGTGTCTTCGAGGTGGATGTCGTAGCCTTAATTACCGGGCTTGGCTTAGGAGGTTTGGCGCTGGCTTTAGCGGCTCGGGAAACACTTGAAAACCTATTTGCCTCGTTCACTATATTTTTGGATCTCCCTTTTGTTGTGGGCGACAGCATCCAGGTAGGAACTATTTCAGGAGACATTGAAAAAATTGGTTTCCGAAGTACCCGACTGCGCGGAGTGGATGGCAATTTGATTGTCATACCTAACCGATTGCTAACTTCGCAGTCCCTAGAAAACATGACTGATCGCGAATTCCGTCGGGCCAAATACACCTTAACTTGTGACCTAGATACGAAAACTACTCAGATTGAGTCGGCCATAGCGGCCATCGAAAAAACTATTCTCGAGGATACGCTTTGTAAAAAGAAAGCACCTAAAGTTGTTTTTGAGGGATTTGGCTTGTACGCACTGGAAATCAGTGTAACCTACTTCGTGCAAACGAAAGACTTCGCTAAATTCCAGCTTGTGAAACAAGAAATTAATTTACGCATTCTACAAATTCTAGAGGCCAATCAAATCAAATTGGCCAGTAGCGTAAAATAAAAAAGGGACACTTGCGTGTCCCTTGGATGGTTGATTAACCAACTAACTCTTTCAGATCTTCATCATGAATCATCTTACGTGCGTCTGCCATTAATAAGAAACGTGTGTATATTTTGTCCAATTCAGGTTTTTCAAAATCAAATCCTAATATATTGAGGCGGTGACGCAAGGCTGCCCGACCGGAGCGGGAGGTTAATAAAATGGCCGACGAAGGAACACCCACATCCTCTGGATTCATGATTTCATAATTCTGCGCATGCTTCAAAAATCCATCCTGATGAATTCCTGATGAATGAGCAAAAGCATTAGCACCCACAACAGCTTTGTTGGCCTGCACCGGCATTCCCATCAAATTCGACACCAAACAACTTGTTGGGTACAAATACTTCGGATTAATACCCGTACTAAATCCTAAATCTTTATGCACATTTAAAATCATGGCAACTTCCTCCAAAGAGGTATTTCCAGCACGTTCACCGATACCGTTGATGGTCACCTCGACTTGACGTGCACCCGCTTGAATACCAGCAATGGTATTTGCGGTCGCTAAGCCTAAGTCATTGTGATTGTGCATGGAGATTGTAGCCTGGTGAATATTATCTACATGTTCATATAAATAGGTAATACGATCATACATTTGATTGGGCAACAAATAACCCGTGGTATCAGGTAAATTCACCACCGTAGCACCCGCCTTAATTACTTCAGAGGTTAATTTAGCCAGGAAAGGTAAATCGGCCCGACCGGCATCTTCCGCAAAAAATTCAACATCTTCGACGAAGGATTTGGCATATTTTACAGCCCATACCCCGCGCTCAATAATTTCTTCCCGAGTTGAGTTAAATTTATGTTTAATGTGAACGTCTGAGGCTCCGATTCCCGTATGAATTCGAGGTCTGCGGGCTGACTTCAGCGCATCCACAGCGGCATCAATATCTTCTTTTTTGGCACGAGTCAACGCACAAACAGTAGGCTCAATGACAGACTCTGCTATGGCTTTGACCGAAGCAAAATCACCGGGAGAAGAAATGGGGAAACCCGCTTCAATGATATCAACACCCAACTTTTCGAGTTCTTTAGCCACTTCAACTTTTTCCTCACGGTTTAATTGACAACCGGGTACTTGTTCTCCGTCACGAAGTGTAGTATCAAAAATCTGAATGCGATTACTCATGGGGTTTGTGTGCTAATTAGGACGTAAAACTAAATTAATTTATACTAGGAAGCAAAAATGAGTACAGCCCCGATTTAGACTAAAAACCTATAAAGTTCGATAAATTGAATCAAATAAAGACTGAATATCTAAATGTGTTAATAAATAAGATTAATTATCTAAATTATTTCAATCAATTGGAATGAAAATAGCTTAAGAAAATATTCATTTTATCCATTTTATTGATTT
>JAIXRT010000218.1 GCA_027485075.1 Cytophagaceae bacterium | reverse complement strand
GACTAATTTCTTTAAATCTGTCATCGCTAGCGCATTATAGGCACCGTAAACGATAGATAAAGCTCCTAGTCCGGCAAGGATATTGGCTGATGCGATTGCTTCCGCTTGGAAGAACGGAATCGTGATGCGTAACCAGCCATAGGCGCCTATTTTCAATAATACCCCGGCTAATAAAACGGAGATGGGTGTAGGTGCTTCTACGTGTGCATCTGGTAGCCAGGTGTGCAAGGGAACCATCGGTAATTTAATGGCAAATCCGATGAATAAAAGCCAAAATCCCCATTCCCGTGCGCTCATTCCAGCTAGCAACCAGCCGGAGCTAGGGTGAAGGATGCTCGTGATTTGGACATTATTTAGATCCGCTAAAGCCTGCATATCGAAACTATGCACCATCGAAGCGGTGGCAATTTCCTGAGATAATAACATACCCTGAACGGCGTGCAAGGCTTCTAGATTAAAACCTTGTTCCGGACGAATCAGGCCGTTTAATAAGGCTGTTTCATATGGATCTAC
Organism: Cytophagaceae bacterium; assembly: GCA_027485075.1. Lineage (GTDB taxonomy): Bacteria > Bacteroidota > Bacteroidia > Cytophagales > Spirosomataceae > Aquirufa. The sequence continues at coordinate 2,775 of JAIXRT010000218.1, read as the reverse complement.
ATAGGCTAAACCCATGCCTAGCATCACTACGAGGATGAATAGGGATCCTACGAGGGTATAAATGAAGAACTTCAAAGAAGCGTAATTGCGTCGTGGTCCACCCCAAATTCCGATTAAAAAATACATCGGAAGCAACATGAATTCGAAGAATACGTAGAAAAGGAATAGGTCTTTTGCTAGAAAACAGCCGATAATTGAGGCGTTTAAGAGCAATACTAAGGCATAATAGGTGCTTAGTTTTTCTTTGATTTCTGTTGAGTTCCAAAGGGCAACCCAGGTAATTAAACCCGTTAAAAGAATCAGTGATATGCTTAATCCATCGACTCCGAGGGTGTATTTGGACATAAATTGCCCCATTGAACCCAATGAAATCGAGAACCAATTGTGCGATTCATTAAATTGAAATAAACCCGATTGCTTGTCGAAAGCAGCATAAATGTAGCCTAAAAGTCCTAATTGAATCGTCGAAAGACCGATAGCAATCGTTCTTGCCTGCTCCTTTAATTGACCTAATCCAAGGATGAGGGCACCTACGAGTGGCAATCCAATTAAGAGGGATAAAAGGGGTAAATTCGTCATTTAGTAAATACAGCGTAAAGTAAAAATAGGGCAAATGTCACAATAATCATAGCCCAGTAACTTTGGACTTTAGCTGATTGCCAGCGACTTAAAATTTTTCCAGTAGCTAGACTGAGGCTTGAGCTTCCGCCTACTAAAATCCCATCCACTAGATGTCGATCACACCAAGCAATTAGGTGTGCGAGAATGACTTGTAAAGAGGCAATCCCATTGACTAGTCGATCAAGGATTTGGGTTTCGAAAACTTGAGCAGACCTACTTTTCCAGCGTATTAGGCTGAATAAGCTAGGCCAAAAACGCGGTAGGAACTGGTAATTTCCTGCCGGTATCCAGTTTCTAGATAAATAGGCTCCAGCGATTCCGATAACCCAAGTCGAGGCCGTAATGTAGAGCCAAAAAGAAGGGATATGATAAATTGTTAGGAAGGCATTTTCTGGCATTTCAAACGGATGGCGAGAAATCCAAATGGACAAACTAGCGATGATTAAGAGTCTGATCGGGATGTTTTGGGCAGGATTTTTATCCGCAGAACCTTCCTTCAATGGTCCCATGAAAATGAGATAAAACTGGCGGCTGATATAAAAACTGGTTAATACCATGCCTATCGCTAAAACAACCAGTAATTCGACACGACCGGAAGTATACAAGAATCCAGCTAGATTTTCCTTACTAAAAAATCCACCTGTTAAAGGTAGTCCCATTAATCCGGCACCGAAAATAAGGTAAGCAAAGGCTGCCACTGGTGCTTTTTTTCGCAGGCCACCCATGTCGTTTAGGCTTTGGGAATGTACCGTGTGAATCACGGCGCCAGCGGCTAAAAACAAGCCAGCTTTGAAAATGCCATGTGTTAATAAGTGGAATAAAGAGGCGTCTGAGCCCATTCCCATCCACATTAAACCCAGCTGGGAGATAGTGGAATAGGCGAGTGTCTTCTTGATATCGTTTTGGAAAATAGCAAAAACAGCTCCTGATAAGAACGAAATCGCACCAATGATTCCCATAAATAGGTGGGTCTCTGGACTCGTGATGTCGAAAACGCGCACACCCACGAAAACTCCAGCCGCCACCATCGTTGCTGCGTGAATTAAAGCAGAGGCGGGCGTAGGACCTTCCATCGCATCAGGAAGCCAAGACATGAAAGGAAACTGGGCTGATTTAGCGATTCCTCCAGCGATAATTGCCACCCCAATCAAGGTAGGTGCGATACCCTGCATCGCAGAAAATTGCCAAGTATCGAAGTGTAAACCTAAACCGATGAGGCCGAACAACAGGGCTATATCGCCAAGTCGGTTAATTAAAAAAGCTTTTTTCGCAGCTTGCGTTGCGGCTTGTTTTTGATGCCAAAAACTAATCAACAAATACGAACACGCCCCCACTAATTCCCAGGCCCCGTAAAACAAGAAGACAGAATCCGTTAATAGTAAGAGCGTCATCGCTCCCACAAATAGGTGCAAATAGATATAATAGCGTCCGATAGACGGATCTTCTTCCAGATAAGATTTCGAAAACAGCTGGACACAAAAAGAAACTATAGCCACCAAGCCAAGCACTAATTGCGCAGAAGCATTCGCCCAAAAACTGGCATTGATTTCCTGCCCACCTAACTGAAACCAGGTGTAGGCGATTTTATAATCAGCCCCCACGCTCGTAAGGAAATAAAGTGCGGCAGCACTAAATAAGCCGGAAAGAGTGATCGAAACAAGGGATTTAGGGAAACAAGCTACCAAAAGGGCAGAAACCCAAGGTAACAAGAGCACTCCAAGAAATAGGAGATTTAATCCCATATAAATGCAAAGATTTAATGGCAAATATACGGATTATCCGCCACTCACGGGAGGAATTAGGGCAATTTCCATGCTTTCTGATAGGATAAAATCAGGTTCCGGAAAGCGGTGTTCAGCAGCTAAACGTAAAGAGGGTAATTTTTCCAAAGCCGGGTGCATCGAACGCACCGTTTGCAAAAGCTCTTCTACGGTCACCTTTCCCTCTTTTTCGATGGAAATCGTCGACGATTTTAATAAATCGCGGCAAATCCCGAACAGAAGAATGTGGTAGGTTGACATCGTTTTTTGTACCTTTGAATAATTGAGCAAATATATTGGATAATCCTCAGCTTTTTGATAATCACGGCCGCGAATTGAGTTATTTACGACTCGCGGTGACGGATCGTTGCAATCTGCGCTGCACCTATTGCAT
>JAIXRT010000216.1 GCA_027485075.1 Cytophagaceae bacterium | reverse complement strand
TGTTGAATAGGTTCATAGGTTTTCAGTTGTCAGTAATCAGTAATCAGTATTCAGTCGCTAGTCCCTAGTCGACAGTAATCAGTATTCAGTAATCAGTTGTCAGTTTACAGTCTAACGTCTAGTGTCTAGCGTCTAACGTCTAGTGTCTAGCGTCTAACGTCTAGTGTCTAGCGTCTAACGTCTAGTGACTAACGACTAGCGACTAGTGACTAAAATACTCACCACACTTTCTCCAGGCACATCCATGGCTGCATGTTTGCCTGCGAGGTTAATATTTGTTTTAATTAAATCACTTGTTTCATTTTGTAAAATCACGGCGATTTTGCCATCCGGTCGTTTGGCGGCTGTTCCGTTAAGACCTTTAGGTAAACCTTGCATATCAATACGGACAGATCCGGTAGGTATAATTCGCGATGCTTGGCCAATTATGTAATAGGCTTGATTTCGAGTAATTTCACCTGTTTTGGATATGGTTAGGGCCCCTTTGCATTCAGTACATCCACCCGGTGTAACAGGTCCAAAATTAGAATCATTAGCTAAATTCCATTCCAAAGCCGTTTGGGCGTGGTTATTGAGTGATCCAATAATCACATTTTTAAGATGCCACATGAAATCTCCCGTGAAATCACCTTTTGACCCTGTCCATTGTTCCGTGAAATACAAGGCTTTGTCGGGATGTGCTTTTTTGACGGTACTCAACGCTGAAATATCCCCATTATATAGGTGAAAGGCTGATCCATCCACATATTTGCGCGTCTCAGGATCGTTTAAAATCTCAATGGGATACTCCGGTTTATCGCAGTTATGATCGTAAATGATGATTTTGGTTTTCAATTTTGCTTGAGCGAATGCAGGACCCAAATGATTTTTAATCCAGTTGTTTTGTTGGCCCGCCGTCATCAACAAACTCGGGTTATTACCCGGATGCAGGGGTTCATTTTGTGGCGTCAACGCCCATATCGTCAAACCTTGTTTGGCCATTTCTTGCACGTATTTGACCAAATATTGGGCATAAGCCGCTTCGTATTCAGGTGCCAACGACCCACCTTTCGTCGCCAAATTATCCTTCATCCACGCAGGTGGAGACCAAGGTGTGGCCATTAATTTAATTCCGGGTTGTATGGATTTTATTTGTTTTAACAGCGGAATAAGGGATTTATGAGCTTTGGCTAAACTGAATTTGCCTAGGGAAATATCTCCGGCTACCTCATCATAACTGTATGCCTCACCATCTAAGTCGGTGGCACCCACCCCTATCCGTAACACTGAAATGCCCATTTGTCCCGTTTGCGTACCGAATAATTCCTGTAATAAGTTTGCACGCTTTACAGGATCTAACGCTTGAATGACATCGGCTGAGCCCCCGGTAAGCGTATAGCCAAAACCATCGATGGATTGAAACGTAAGTAGCGGGTTAATGATGATGCCAGAATTTTGGCCTACTTGAAAAGAAAGACTTGGATTTTCATGCCACATATCCGCACGTTTGGGCTGAGATACCCAAACCTGTGCTAGGGACTGACAAATACCCAGCAGCAACATGCAGCCAGTTAAAATCCGTTTCATTGAATAGGTTTAATTAGGTTTAAATATATTGATTTTTTTTTGAACTTTTTGTCCTGATAATTTTAAGGACAAAAAAAATACCGTGAGTTTCACGGTATTTCTTAGGTAAAAGTAGATCTACCTTTTTCGTTTTTGTGCGGCAGATTTATGATCTGAAACAGCTTTATGCTCTTGTAATCCCACAATTTTAACCTTTCCACCCTCCCGTTCATAGTCGAGTTTAAATTGCTCTAAATTTTCCATGACCGAATGATCTACTAGTTTGGTTTTAGATAAATCAATCGTAACAGGAAATGAAGGAGGAATAGCTTCCAATTTTCGTTTGATCCCTAAGAAATTCGAAAATACAGCTGCATCTGAAATTTCAACTAAATAAGCATCTTGTGTAAACGATACTTCCGTAGGGGCTTTAAAAAGCGCACTTAATTGCTTACCATTAACGAGATTCACTACAATTTCTGTTAAAATTCCAGCGGCAATTCCTGCTAATAAATCAACCGTTAACGTGACAAGTATGGTAACCAAAAAGATGACTAATTGCTCTTTTCCTTTTTCAAACGTGCGAATGAACTCTTTAGGGTGAGCTAATTTAATTCCTACCGTGATTAACATAACAGCCAAAGCTGAGTTAGGAATCAATTCAATCAAATCTGAAGCCAGTAAGACACAAATCAGAATGAAGAATCCATGAAAGAAATTTGCCCATCTTGTTTTGGCGCCATTTGAGATATTTGCCGAGGAACGCGCGACCTCAGAAATCATGGGTAACCCACCTAAAAATGCTACGAGCGTGTTCCCGATTCCGATTGCGATTAAGTCTTTATTCGCGTTGGATTTGCGATGAAAGGGATCCAACATATCCATGGCCTTAACGGTCAATAAAGATTCAAGTGAGCCAATAAGCGCAAACATGATCACAAATTTGATAAACGTTCCCGTTTGGTTCACGCCATCAAAACTTACATTTAGCTGGATGCTATCGAGCAAATTGCCAACTTGAACGAGCGCATATCTCGGTGCTGTCGACGGAAAATCTAAGACTAGTTCAGCTGGAATGGCGATTGCTAAAACCACCAAAGGGGCAGGTATTTTTTTGATGATTGAGTGATTGATATAAGGCCACCCCATCATGATAGCTAAGCTAATTAAACCAATACCCGTTGCCTTGGGATCCCAATTCAATATAAATTCGGGTATAGATGCAAACAACGCGATTGGATCTTTTCCTTGACTTAGTGCTGGATTTACATTTAATAAAACCGGAATTTGCTTTCCAATGATGATTAAACCGATAGATGCCAACATCCCATGTATGGCAGATAAGGGAAAGAAATCCATTAATTTCCCCAGTTTGAATAGTCCTAAAAGGATTTGAAGGATACCTGCGACGACCAACGCTCCCAACGCCAAATGCCATCCCATTTCTCCACCGCCAAATTCATTGACAGCGCCCGCTACGATGACAATTAAACCAGCCGCAGGGCCTTTGATGGTCAAGCGTGATCCGGCAAACAAACTAACAATCATTCCGCCAACTATTGCGGTGATTAATCCCATGATGGGTGGAAATTCGGATGCTTTGGCGATTCCCAGACTCAGAGGTAATGCTAATAAAAATACAATGAATCCCGAACTTGCATCCTGAACGAAATTTTCTTTTAAGCCCGCGAAACCATCTTTAGGATCTAAAATATGATTTTTCATGGGTGAAGAAATTTTAAAAAGGCAATTGGATTATTCTGAATTTCAATCAACAAAAATACGGTATCAGTAGAAATATAAGCTTAGTTCTGCTTCATAAAACTTTATCTAATCAATCATAAGAATTTTTAATTAGTTGGTTTATCTCATCCACATAAACAAACATGGCCAAACTGGTTAGGTTTGGCCATGTTTAACGTGTAATTCTCAATGATTATTTTAGCGAAGTCAAGTATTCAACCACATCGCGAATCTCTCGTTTACTTAACATCGAGCCCATCGCTGGCATCGAAGA
>JAIXRT010000193.1 GCA_027485075.1 Cytophagaceae bacterium | reverse complement strand
TTTGAAAAGTATGGGTTTATGGCCTTAGTCATTTCCCGCTTCTTACCTGTTGTTCGCACCTTTACCCCCATTTTAGCGGGTATCAGTCACATGCCATGGTACAGTTTTATTGTACTTAGCTTTATTGGCGGCGCCATGTGGGTGGGGAGTTTAGTGGCGGGAGGGTATTATATGGGCCAACATTTCCCTTGGATTATCAATTACGTCCAGTACATCATTTTGTTTTTCCTGGGAATTACTACGTTTACAGTTGTTAAAGGGTATTTAAAATTACGTAAATAGGATGATTGAGCAGTTTGGCTATGTAGCCGCTTTCATTTTGGCTGGTATTTTGTTCTTAGCATTCGTGTTAACGCTCGCGCGTTTCGTTCGCCCGAATAGGCCAAATGAGGAAAAATTAAGCACCTATGAATCCGGCGAAGCGCCTAGCGGAAATGCCAATACCCGTTTCAATCCACGCTTTTACGTGATCGCATTACTCTTCGTTTTATTTGAAGTAGAATTAGTCTTCTTATTTCCGTGGGCTGTCGTGTTTCGTGATAAATCACTAGTGGCTGCTGCCTCAGCCTGGTCGTCATTCGCCCTGGTAGAGATGTTGATTTTTATAGGCATTCTTGCCCTCGGACTAGCTTTTGCCTGGAAAAGAGGTTATTTAGATTGGGAGCAACCGGCTGTTAAATCACCAGAAATTGAAAGTCCTGTTCCGCCCGAGGCGTACGATTCTTTTCGAAAAAATTAATACGCTGGATTTGACATGAAAATCCGATTCCGGAATTTCATCCCTAAGACAATTTCGTGCGAGCCCATCGACTGACGCGCATATCCATTGGAATGCATTTCATACACATAGGTTAAATTAAGGGCATTGGACACATGCGCACCCACCATGATACCTATCGCATCTTTATGGCGATACGTACCGCCCACCCAGAATTGCTCATCATACTTCACCCGCATATTGGCCTCTGCCACCAGCGTCGCCCCTTTCATGTATTTGACTAACACCGCCGGCGAATAGGTCCAATGTTCCCCAGACCGGATATCGCCACCTGCCTGGAAAAAGACGGTTGGCGCAACTGTACCCATCCATTGGGTTGCCCCATTTTTCTTAAAATTTAATTGGGCTAATAACCAAAGTTTTCGATCCGGATCAATCGTTTCATCCGCTGAAACTTCATCAATCAATGGATCATATATCGCATCGCGGGTTGCCTGGCCATTATCGCTACTTTTATTGGTGAAAAAGAAATCCCCAAAAACAGGTTGATTTGCCGATAATCCCACATAAAATTTACGCGTGTAGTACAACGCTCCTACATTAATCAGCGATTGACCCCCTGAAATCCTCCCTGCTGGTAAACCAGATGAATTCGAATAGGTAATGAACGGATCACCTGCATCGCGAACATTGAAATTCGTCATATCGAGAACCCGTTGGTAATATCCAATCGACCCGCCAGTCGCTAATTTTCGCTCTCCCCCCAAGGACAAATGATAGGCATACGTACCGCTGAGTGACATGCTGGTGACAGGACCGATTTGATCCGAAAGTAATTGCATGCCTACGCCCTGATGGAAATTCACTTTGCGCGTTTTCTTACGAATGTAGGTAGGTGTATAGTTCCGACGAATCGTTTTAGACATATATGGTGTGATGCCCGTAGAGGTACGATCTGATTTGTCAAAGGCAAAGTTGGCCGTCGTATAAAACGTCCGATTCGCCGTATTTATACCAGTCCATTGCGTCCGAAATCCCGATTGCACGTCCCAATAATCTTCAAAACCTGCAAATGCCGGATTGTACAAAAACCGATTCATCATGAATTGAGAAAACTGGGGAGTTTGTTGGGCAATCCCTCGAAACGAGGCCAAGAATAAAAAAAGGAAGATTAAAAATCTCATTCGCGCTTAATAGAACCACAAATTTCGGTTAAATATATTTAAATTCGTTAGAACTTTTCGGAAATATGCGGGGTTTTTAAAATTAACGCAGCAACACCATTCGATATGCCCATACAAAGCTACCCGCTACAACGCGTTCCAGGCTTCTCAAAATTACTCCTCGATTACCTAGCCGGCCAACCCGAGCTAAATCCGTTTTATGGAGCGACGCCTACGCTGGAATCTTTCCGTGCGCAAATCGATCAAAAAAAATCAGTTAATCGGCAAACGTTGGTACAGGTTTTAACAGACCAATATCAAGGCATCTCAGATAGCCCCAACATCCATTGCTTGTTAGACGAAAAAACATTTACGGTGACGACCGGGCACCAATTAAACCTGTTCACAGGTCCACTCTATGTGATTTACAAATTGATTTCTACGATTAATTTGGCCCGAAAACTACAGCAAACCTATCCTGAATTCAAATTTGTCCCCGTTTATTGGATGGCAACCGAAGATCACGATTGGGATGAGATTAACCATTTCCATTTATTTGGAAAAACCTATACCTGTACAAGTTCGCAAACAGGGGCCGTGGGGCGTTTTAAGACGGCGGACCTAGCTGAATTAATCAGCCAGTTACCAGCGGGAATATCCATTTTTAAGGACGCTTATCAAAGCAGCGAAACGCTCACCGAAGCCGTACGTAAATACATTCATGCTTTGTTTGGCGAAACCGGTTTACTATGCATTGATGCGGATGATGCTAGACTAAAGGCCTTGTTAAAACCAGTGATGGAGGCGGATGTGCTCACTCAAGCCCACCAAAAACCCGTTCATGAAACGGACGAAAAACTCGTTTCATTAGGGTACAAACCCCAAATTCACGCACGCGAGATCAACTTTTTCTACATGAAAAGAGATCTTCGGGAGCGCATT
>JAIXRT010000102.1 GCA_027485075.1 Cytophagaceae bacterium | reverse complement strand
GCTGTAAGGGGTATTTCTCTGGGTCGGCGACGCCGTATACTTGAATATCAGTGACTTGAATTTCTACGGATTGTCCTTGTCCTTGTGAGGGGATGAGGATTCCGGTTAGGGCGATGCACGCGCCGGTGGTTACAAGGCGAAGGGTTTCTTCGGCTACGGTCCCGTCGGCAATAACGCCTTGAATATTATGTATGGTTGATCCGTCGTTTAGTGCGACGAAGGCAACGTTGGAAGAAACGCGTTTGGTACGTACCCAACCTTTGGCGGTTATGGTTTGATTACTCGGGGATAATGAAAGTATTTCTTTAATTTGCATGCGATAGAATCTCGTAGTGCCGTTTATTTGGTCACAATAAGCCTCAAAAATACGCACAATTACCGAATTATTTCATTTATTTTTGTTTTTAAATACAGCGTTATATGCAGGGATTATCCATCAAGCTGTCGCAGCAGCAGAAACTTTCACCGCAGCAGATCCAGTTGATCAAATTATTGCAAATTCCGACGGCGGAATTAGCGGCGCGTGTGGAGGAGGAATTGGAGCAAAATCCGGCTTTGGAGGAGGGGGTAGATTCGGAGCGATTTGAGGAGGAGGGAGAACGGGAGACCGTGGACGATTTGGAGCGGGAGGAATTGGAGATCGGGGATTATTTACAAGATGATTATGCGGGGTATAAGATGGCGGGGGATTCTTATGATCCGAATGAGGAGATCCGGGAGCGGCCGATGGCCACCGTGCCAAGTGCGGAGGAGTTTTTATTGATGCAGATTGGCTTTGTGGTGTCGGGTGAGCGGGAGCAGTTGATTGCGGAACAGATTATTGGTTCCCTAGAGGATGATGGGTATTTACGTCGGAACATTGAGAGTATTGTCAATGATTTGGCATTTACGATAGGCTTTGAAACCGATTATGCGGAGGTGGAAGCGGTGCTGATGAAGATCCAACAATTAGATCCGGCTGGAATAGGTGCCCGTGATTTGCAGGAGTGTTTGTCCTTGCAGTTGCATCGTAAATCGGTGGGCGAGGATGCCGCGCATGCGCTAGCGATTCGTTTAATTGACACCTATTTCGATGATTTTTCCAAACGCCATTATGCCGCATTGCAGCAAAAATTAGGCATCGACGAAGCAGCCTTGAAACAAGCCATTGCGGTGATTACCCGTTTGAATCCGAAACCGGGTGGTACGGAGGCGGGTGAGGTGGCTCCATTTTTACAGCCGGATTTTATTGTGACGCAGGTAGATGGGAAATTGGACATTAAATTAAACGGCAAAAATGCACCGGAATTGCGGGTGAGCAAGTCATTCCTGGAGATGTTGCAAACCTATGAGAAAGGGAATAAGCAGCAGAAAGACATTAAGGAGGCGGTGACGTTTATCAAACATAAGTTGGACGCCGCATCCTGGTTCATCCAAGCGATCCAACAGCGTCAAGGAACCCTCATGAAAACGATGGAGAGTATAGTGACGAAGCAGTATGATTTTTTCTTGACGGGGGATGATGCGCGATTGCGGCCGTTGAAGATGAAGGAGATTGCGGCGGACATTGCGATGGACATTTCGACGGTCTCGCGTGTAGTCTCGGCGAAGTCGGTGCAAACCGATTTTGGCATGTACCCATTAAAGTATTTCTTCTCGGAGGGCATCACACATGAGTCGGGGGAGGATTTCTCCACGCGGGAGGTGAAGAATATTTTGCGGGAGATCATTGCGGGAGAGCCGCATGATGCGCCCTATTCGGATGAGGATTTGGAGGGAATTTTGTCGGAGCGCGGATTTATTGTGAAGCGACGTACGGTGGCGAAGTATCGGGAGCAGTTGGGGATTGCGGTAGCGCGATTGAGGAGGGAATTGTAAAGGCTAAACGATAAATAAGTTTTATTTTAAAAGTTTAAAGGGTCAAAAATAGTGCAAGCTATTTTTGACCCTTGTTTTTTAATGATAGACGATATCAACACAATTATCGGCCGTTCGGGTGATGGTGGCGGAGATGGAATCTGTGTTTTTGGCATCCATGTATTTCTCTACTTCTTTGATACAGCTGTAGGCTGAACTTAATCCAGATACGTGGCATTTTCCATCAGGTGCGGGGTCTGGTTCGGAGTCTGTTTGAATTCCACTTGATTTCTTTTCAACGATTCCAATGAGTATGGAGTTATGGAATTTATTGTTGGGGTCTTTGTCGATAGATATAATTGCTTCGTATTCCTGTTGGGGATTATTTTTTTTCAATAAATCCAACGTGTTTACGGCACCATCAATTTGATCAATGAATCGTCGTTCCAGCGGGGTGGCATTCAAGTATTCTTCTTTAGTAACCGATCTAAATACGGAGGAGTTTTCCGGATAGCTGGTTTTGGTCGTTAATGGTTTGTCCTTTGCGCATGATCCAAGAAAGGCTGAAATGGTGATTGCGAAAAAGATCATTTTCGCAACATGGGGATGTTGATTTTTCATTTGAGTTGGGTTAGGTTAGGTTTGTTTATAATGGCCTAACCTAGGAACAATTAGTTGATATCCAACTCAAAAAACTGATAATTTGAAAACTAAGCGAAATGCCATCATGACATTCTTGCTTTTGAACCAAACCATAGATTTTCGGGATTGAATGCTAGATTTTTGACGAAGCGAATTGCTTCATTCAAAGGCAACTAGTGATTATTTTATTTTTTTTCTAGGCAAGACTTTTCAAATTACCAAAGAAATTCTACCTTTGCAGTCCCATGAGGGAATTGGTTGCGTAGCTCAACTGGATAGAGCATCTCACTACGGATGAGAAGGTTTGGGGTTCGAATCCCTACGCGACCACAGAAAAATTTAAAAAGACCTGCATCACCTTGCGGGTCTTTTTTGTTTTTATTCTATCTTTAGCTGACCTATTTAATCAACATGAAAAAAATATTTACCCTTTGCCTGTTGGCACCCTCGCTACTTTTTGCGCAAGACATCAAATTACCTACCGGATTTTCCATCGCAGAAATCGGTAAAGAACTAGGCGCCACACGCCACATCGCCGTTTCCAAACAAGGACATGTATATGCCAAACTCTCCAAATTAAAAGAGGGGAAAGGAATC
>JAIXRT010000186.1 GCA_027485075.1 Cytophagaceae bacterium | reverse complement strand
TTGAAAACTTTCTTCATTCCTTCCCAATTGTCTGCTTTCAAGGGTTGTTCAATAAATTCAACACCCAATCTCTGTAACTCTGGCGCAAAGTAAATCGTTTGTTCTGGAGACCAAGCGGTATTGGCATCAACTCGAAAAATAGCATCCGTTTCTTTTCGTAGGACTTCTACAATCTCTAAATCGTCGTCGGTGCCTAGTTTGATTTTATAGAGCGGGAATGGCATTTCACGCATTTTGGTGACCATTTTTTTCACGGTATCCATACCAATCGTATAGTCGGTAATTGGATTTTTTGAGATATCCAATCCCCAAATTTCATACAAAGGTTTATGATGCGTTTTGCCCCATAAATCCCAATAAGCGACATCAAGCGCACACAAGGCGAAGGGATGCTCATCTAATAAGGTTTTGGATAGCATCTTCCAAAAATCTGTGGGGTGCGGAAGAATGTCATGCGGTAACAGATGTCGGATACTTTCCACCTGCGCCACCATTTTTTCCATAGTGACACCGTAATAGGGTGTTTCTGTTGCTTCACCGTAACCGCTTTTTCCATGCCAGGTCAACTCCACAATGAGGGTAGGCTGGACGTCACGAGATTCATGCGTGATCGTAAAAGTATGCTTAAGCGGCAAGTCGAATTGATGAAGCTTCAGTTCCATACGCGTTTATTTAAGTGGAATATAGGGCAGTCTCGTGTCTTTTTGCCCCGCTTTTTGCCAAACCAAACCGTCCGCTTTGGACCAATTAATCAGATCCCCTGAGCCATTTTGAGCAACGGTCTCGCCATTTTCCACGGGAATCCATTGATCTAATTCAGCCGAAGGCTTGGGCAAAAATTTAATCTCTTTTTCGGCATATTCAGGAAAATCGCCAGAAACCCAGGGGAGGAAATAGACCCAAAAACATGTTAATGTCGAAATCGGATTGCCCGGAAATGCAAAGACTACTTTCCCGTCTGGTCGCGTAGCTACGAGCATCGGTTTACCCGGTTTTTGAGCAATCTTATGAAAAACAGTTTCAAATCCAGCCTCAATTAAAACCTCTGGAATGAAATCTTTTTTGCCGGCCGAAACACCGCCAGACAATAAAATAATATCATTTGACTCCAACACCTTATCAAGGTTCGCCTTAATTTTTTCAGCTGAATCGGGTAAATGGCTTGAGTTCGCCTTAAAGCCTTTGGATAATAAAACCGACTTAATCATCATGACATTGGAACTGCGGATTTGATGTACCGCGGGCGTTTCATGAAGTCCTACGATTTCATCACCAGTAGAGAAAATATGCACATGCGGTTTCGATTCTACCTCGATGTGCGCTTTACCTACAGTTGCTGCTATGGCAATTTCGATCGGTCCGATTTTTGTCCGTTTTTTCACCAGGATAGAGCCTTCCTTAGCATCCATGCCTTGCGTATGAATAAATTGACCTTTCGTTAATGGCGTTTTGCCAATGTAGGTAGCAATTTTTTTCTCAATGCTGAGATCCTCTATTTTGATAATGGCTTCTGTTCCTTTGGGAGCGGTTGCTCCAGTCATGATTTCCAAGGCGCCATCCATTTTTTTGATCGCTTTCACCGGTTCTCCAGCAAATAATATGCCTTCAATTTTCCAGGTAGGAGCGGTGATATCTTTAACCGCAATTCCGTCCATCATCACGCGATCATAGGGCGGGAAATCACGGTCCGCTACGATCTTTTCAGCCAAGTTCATGCCCAATGTTTTTGCTAGAGGTAATTTTTCAGTCCGGAAAGGAATGGTTATATTTTTTAAAAGGGCAATCGCTTCAATGGGGCTGATCATGTTTGTTGGTTTACGTATTTGATAAATTTCGCTAAAAATTGCCAAATCTCCCGTATTTTCGTGTGCTAAATTTGAAATGAATATGTCCATTGATTTTTCTCACCTACAAGCTGATGGCACCCCAGGTATGGTGGATGTTAGTGCCAAAAACGAAACGGTACGTGAAGCCAAAGCGCAGTCCATTGTGTATTTAGGTGCGGAAATTGTCCAACATTTCGAAGCGGCTGGATGGCAAAACAAAAAAGGAAGCATCCTTCAAACGGCTGTCATAGCCGGCACGATGGCTGCCAAAAAAACTTCCGATTTAATACCCTTATGCCATCCCTTGGGATTAGATTCGTGTAAATTCGAAACGGAAGTACAGGCTGAGCAAATTGTGATCACGTGTATTTGTAGGCTCGATGCTAAAACCGGTGTCGAAATGGAAGCACTCGTTGGCGCCTCTGTTGCAGCCTTAACGGTCTACGATATGTGTAAATCCGTTTGCAAAGGCATCGTAATTAAAGAAACCAAATTGATCTCCAAGTCGGGTGGTAAATCCGATTTCAACGCCTAATATGTCCTCACATCACATCATCCGAGACAAGCAAGAACCCGCACTAATTATCGCGAATGGGGAGGCCTGTTCGATGGATATATTAGATCAATTGCTTGAATGGTCGCCTACGGTCATTGTGCTTGATGGTGCATTGGAACGTGTGATTTCCTTAGGCATCAAAGTAGATGTGTGGTTGGGTGATTTTGACCATACTCATCAGGAGGATTTTAGTCATTACCCATTGAAAAAAGTACACACGCCCGATCAAAATTTAACGGATTTGGAGAAGGCTTTTGAATATTTGTTGGCCGAAGGCTATCCCGCTGTCAACGTCGTTTGGGCATCAGGCAAACGGATGGATCATACGCTGAATAACTTTCATTCCATGGTTCGGTACGGTCGGCAGTTGAAGATTGTATTCTTTGATGATTATTCAACGTCCTATTTATTGCCACCGACTTTTGAGAAGTGGTATCCAGCAAAAACACCTATTTCCTTGATACCATATGGGGAGGCTCACCAAGTAAAATCTACGGGTTTGGTGTATGATTTAGATCATCCTGTTTTAAGCTTGGGCAGTCAAACGAGTTCTAGTAATGAATCTAGCGTAGATGGTATCGTAAAGATTTCTTACGAAAGTGGAGCACTTATTTTGATGGAGTGCCACGATTAATTTTGTCTTGTTCCGAAGGACTATAAAAAACGGGGCGGTTAGGCACCTCTGGGAAGTAATTCTGTTCCACCCAATGTCCCGGAAAATCATGTGGATATTTGTAGTCCGCGCCATAATTCAAATCTTTCATCATACG
>JAIXRT010000139.1 GCA_027485075.1 Cytophagaceae bacterium | reverse complement strand
CTTAAACCGGTTGAAAGTATACGCTGATAATCTGCGATACCTTGCGCTTCTACGCGTTTACGTTCAGCTTCCTGTTTTTCTTTTTGTAAAACAAACTGCATTTTTTGCGCGTCTTGTTCAGCGTTGATTTTTGACTCAATGGTCTGCTTTACCGAGTTTGGTAAATTGATGTTACGAATTAATAATTGTTCCAATACGAGTCCACGCTTTTTGAAGTTCTTTTCTATATCCGCATAAATTCGTGCTTGGAACTCATTTCTTTTCAAGGAATATAGGCCGACTGCATCGTAATACACTGCATTATCACGAATCATGGTACGGGTGATAGGGCGAACAATTTTATCGCGGTAATCTTCTCCTATTTCTTTTAAAATCCGGGGTGTTTCAGTCGGCAATATCCGATACAATACAGTCAGATCTACAACCACCTCAAGACCATCTGCTGTCAATACACGAATGGCGTCGTCTCCTGTTCGATCACCTTCATCATGCACTGCTGACATGGTATAATTTTGGGTTTTGGTATCAAAGATGGTTACCGTTGCTAGTGGGTTCACAAAGTTTAGACCACTAGTAAGTGTTTGATTTTGAACCTTTCCGAAGATGCTTTGAACACCTACTTCGCCTGCGTTTACTTGTTTGATGACTGAGCTGGAAAGTCCCAGAAGAAAAAGTACGATAGAAACTATCCGTAACGGATTTGCATATTTGGAGAAAATCAAATTTGGATTTGAGATGGCGCGACTAGCTATGAATAAAATGACGCCGATGAATATAAAAAACATACGCTTGTTGATTTAAGGTTTTTTCTCTGAGAGAACACAATAGTACAACTAAATTTGCAATTAAAATAGGCAAATAAGTAGATAATAAGTTTGTTGGACTCTTTGGGTGTCAACGATAAATTGGCAAAAAATCCCTAATTTTGGGCATGATTGAGATCAAAAATATTCATAAAGAATTTGATGGCCGCGTTGTATTAGCGGATATTAATGCTGTCTTTCAACAAGGCAAAGTTAATATGGTGATCGGTGGTAGTGGAACAGGGAAATCAGTTCTTTTGAAGTGCATGATCGGAATTTTGACTCCAGAAAAGGGAGCAGTTTTATATGATGGTCGGGATTTTATTAAATCAGACTTGGACCAAGTGAAGGAGATTAGACGGGAAATGGGCGTTTTATTTCAAGGAGGTGCACTTTTTGATTCTAAGACGGTATTGGAAAATGTTCGTTTTCCTTTAGATACTTTGACCTCTCAAACTATCGAAGAAAAAAATGCGCAAGCCATGCTTTGCTTGCAGCGAGTAGGTCTCGAATCTTCCGCGCATCAAATGCCCTCAGATATATCAGGTGGTATGAAAAAGCGTGTGGGAATTGCCCGCGCTATCGTCATGAATCCCAAATACCTTTTTTGTGATGAACCCAATTCAGGCTTGGATCCCTTGACAGCCGTCAAGATCGATTTATTAATTCAAGAGATTACCAAAGAATTTAATATGACTACGATTGTCATTTCTCATGATATGAACTCTGTCATGCGCATGGGGGAATACATCATGTTTTTAAAAGATGGCCATAAAGTCTGGGAAGGCAATAATGAGAATCTACTACAATCAGATATCCCCGATTTGCAAGAATTTTTATCTACCAAATTAACCTAGTATGCCTCAAGTTTATTCGGCACCGCTTGTCTTAGAAAATGTATCATTAAAGCCTTATAACACATTCGGTATCGATGTTTCTGCGCGTTATTTTGTAGAAATTAATCATTTGCAAGAATATGTGCAGCTCTTAAAGGAACAAAACTATAGTCATGTTCCGCATCTATTTTTAGGCGGTGGAAGTAATTTATTGTTGACCAAAGACGTAGAGGCCCTTGTTGTAAAAATCTCATTTGTGGGCATTGAAGTACTAGACGAATCAGCTGATTTTGTTTGGGTACGAGCGGGTTCAGGTGTCAACTGGCATGAATTTGTACAATATTCGGTAGATCATCATTGGGCTGGTTTGGAGAATTTATCACTTATTCCGGGGACGGTAGGTGCGGCTCCGATGCAAAATATCGGCGCTTATGGGGTTGAGATTAAAGATACATTTGATCATTTGGAGGCATTTAATTTAGAAACATTAGTTGTTGAGCAATTTGATTCGTCAGCGTGTGAATTTGGATATCGAGAAAGCTTCTTTAAACATGCCGGTAAAGGGCGTTATTTGATCGCTTCAGTTTGTTTTAAATTAGCTAAAAAGCCTACTCCTCAAACCTCATATGGAGCAATTAAAGACGTTTTAGCATCCAAAGGGATTTCAAATCCAGGTATCAGAGATGTGGCTGATGCAGTAATTGCAATCCGTCAAAGTAAGCTCCCAGATCCCAAGGAGATAGGTAATTCAGGAAGTTTCTTTAAAAATCCTACTGTTTCTGCAACCGAGGCCTCGCGTTTGCAACATGAGTTTCCTGGTATTCCATATTATGCTGTGGCAGGAAGTACAGATATTAAGTTTCCTGCTGGCTGGTTTATCGAACAAGCCGGTTGGAAGGGTTACCGAAAGGGTGATGCCGGTGTCCACGTAAATCAAGCCTTAGTGCTCGTTAATTATGGTGAGGCAAGTGGCAGCGAAATCAAAGAATTATCGGAACAGATTAAAGCTTCCGTTTTAGCCAAATTTGGTGTTCCTCTGGAGACCGAAGTAAACATTATATAATATGCAATTACCTAGTTTAGCATCCATCGGCAAGGGCCCCTTTTTTTTAATGGCCGGAAGTTGTGCGATTGAAAGTAATGATTTGGCTTTTGAGATTGCGGAACGTATTCATCTCATGACTAAAGCGATGGGTATTCCTTATATTTTTAAGGGTTCTTACCGTAAAGCAAACCGCACGAAAATCGATTCATTTACGGGGATAGGTGACATCAAAGCACTTGAAATATTGAAGGCAGTAGGTGCGCATTACGATATTCCTACCGTTACAGATATTCATGAAAGTGGCGAAGCAGCCATGGCTGCAGCGTATGTGGATGTGTTGCAGATTCCGGCATTTTTATGCCGACAAACTGATTTGTTGGCCGCTGCTGCGCAAACGGGTAAAGCGGTTAATATCAAGAAGGGTCAATTTATGTCAGGCGCCTCGATGAAATTTGCTGTTGAAAAAGTGTTGCATGAAAATCCTGATGCACCTGTGTATTTAACGGATCGCGGGAATTCATTTGGCTATGGAGATTTAGTGGTTGATTACCGGAACCTGCCGGAGATGTCGGCATTTAACGTGCCTGTAATCATGGATTGTACGCATTCATTGCAGCGTCCTAATCAGGGAAGTGGTGTGACGGGCGGCCAACCGGCTTTAATTGAGACGATTGCGAAAGCTGCGATTGCCGTAGGAGCTGATGGGCTTTTTATTGAAACCCACCCGAATCCTGCTGTAGCCAAATCAGATGGAGCCAATATGCTTCCTTTGGATCAACTTGAGGCCTTGCTTGAAAAGTTATTAAAAGTGCGTGAAGCAATCGTTTAGTATTGATAAACGATTTGTAAACTAACATCCGATTTATGGTTTGTTGGGATTAGATCTAAGCCAGAACCTACCGTTTCTCTCGTGAAATAATGGGTTCTGGCTATTTTTATGCCTACATCCCAATGTTTAGTCGGGTTGACACTGATCAAAATTGTGTTTCGAATACTTGGATCAAAGTAAGCAGGGAGGCTAAATGAATACCGTAAGGTGGGTTCATATGCATACAGACGTGTATCGTAACTGGGTGTTTGAATCCAGGCTAAACGTGCTTGAACTTGATACCATTTGCGACTAAACGTGATATCGTGTAACCACATGGCGCCTAACTCATTTTGAATAGGTGAAACTAGGTAGCTTAGCATAATTCTACTATGCCATTTAAGTCGACTGTGCACATCATAGTGGATGTCAAAACTAGCTTGCATATGGTTTTTTCGTTGGTCATGTGATACCGATTGATTTGTCCATTTCATTTGTGCAAAGTATTGACCTTTACGTTTTCGATCCCATTGAAATCGTGTCAGCATTTCAATTCCCCAAGCGCCTGCAAAGGCATATGAAAAACTACGCTTGGGAAAAAAGAAATAGTCTATATAGGATGATAGTCGCTTGTATTTTGAAATTTGGAATTGATTTCCCAAAAAGAGCCCTACTTCATTTTTAGTTTGTGAACCTTCACCTAGTGCTTGTGCCATGGGGCTAAAATACCCTGATGCAAAGTATCTGACTAAGGCTGAAAAATCTAGTTTTTGTGAAATTGGGAATGCGACTGATTCAGTGAAGGCAACTGATTTTGGGTTAGCAATAGCGAATTCTCCTGCCATAAAAACTTGTTTCCAGGGTAAATGATGTGCGAGCGAAAAATTTGTCAAAACCTGCCCTTGCCACTCTCCTTGATTGTATAGATAGGTATTTCGTTTAGGATGATCCCAATGATGTTGGGTGGTTGAAAAACTGATAAATCCTTGCTTGATTGGAATAAGCGCTTGTATTCCCCAAGCGTGTTCTGTAAGACTGTTTTTATTCCTTTTTTCCGTGCTTGTTCGGTGGAATCCGTCTATATCTATACTTCGATAAAATGAACGATTCAAACTGTCTTTGGATATCGATGCATCTAGGAATCTAACTGAGCGAAATGCAGCGAATAAGATGGATCCCACATGTGCCTGCATGCTTATTCCTCTATAAAATGAGGATTCCCCGCTCGATGAATAGGGGAGGCTTCCCAAATTGAATTTTTGCGTGGCACGTATACTTTCATAGGTTTTGCCCAATGAAAAGCCGCCGGCCTGTAGCAATCCTTGGCCCCACTGATGTATGTAATCGCCAAGTATGAGTTTATCAATCCATTTAGCGGGTTTTATTTCCAGGTAATAACTCACAAAATCAGTCAATGCTTCCTCGCCTGGATCTTTTTGTAGTGTGAATCCAGTCCGGATATGGCTATTCCATTTGCCACGGTAGCGAATGTTTTGCCCCCATGGATTACCCAGATATCGAGTTTTTGATCGTGTGGTGGGCTGGCTAAATCCTACTTTTTCTTCTAGGGTTCGTTCCGTTTTCAGTAAGAGTTGTTGGCTTAGCTCCTCCGTTTGATACCATTTTTTTTGAATTGGATTACAAATGAGTAGGCCAACTGTTTTTCGCAGTGTTTCTGCGTCCCACCCCGAAATCACCTGCAGTTCGTGAACGGATAGTAGTGGACCATTGGAAGCACGGTATGCAAAGAAGGCACGTATTTGGCTTATTGAGAAAAGGTGTAAGCCTTGCAATTCCTCCGCACTAACCAGGTTGAGATCAAAGGGATTTTGTTGGAAAAACTGCAGGCGGGTTTCCTCCACTTCAAGCACGGAGTCTGGCGATAGCGACTGCGCTAATACACGACACGAGCAGATTAGCAATAGGATGAAATACCTCACAAACTAGTTTTTGCGAAACTAGGATATGTATGTGTCAATTGTAGGTTAAAAACTGATAATGAATATCAACTAGTTGAATTTCCGATCCACTAAAATGTAGAATTCATTCCAGGTATCTTCATTTTCAGCGTTCAGATATTGGCCAAATTCGCCTTCAATTTCAGATTTCCATTTGGTGGCTGAAGCGTGCGTGTCTACAAATTCGATTAGTCGCTGAAATTCATCGGCATTTCCTTCAAACAAATCTTGAATGAAATTCAATTTTTGGAACAATGAAATGCTTTCGCCTAACGAATTGGTCATGTTGATTTCCACCATATTTTTTAACGAGTGGTCAGTCACTTGAATGGTATCTAATACTTTTTCCTCACTTGATGCTGCGTGAAGTTCGTTAATGGATTTAGGTTTTTCTTCTTGTATATCTTCTATAGGCTGTATGTCAGGCAATTCATCACTCGCTCCAAAATAGTCTGGAATTGTCTCTTCGATAGCAGGCGTTTCTTTGATTGGCAGAATGTCAGGTAATTCATCACTCACCTCAAAATAGTCCGGAATCGTCTCCTCGATAATAGGCGTTTCTTCGATAGGCTGTATGTCAGGTAATACATCACTCACTTCAAAATAGTCTGGAATCGACTCTTCCATAGCAGGTATTTCTTCCACAATCTCCTCTTCGATGATAACCTCAGGAATGGATTCCTCCTCAATTTCAATTAGTTCTGGAAGCGAATCACTTGGCGATGCATAATATACATCTGCGGTTAATAAATCTGCAAAACTTGGAATTTCAGCAGCTGGAGCTGTGGTGTCTTGACTCAGCGAGGCGATCCAACTTTGCCAAATCATGTCTGGAAGTATGACATGGGGTAGGAGTAGGTTCACTGCCGACTGCCATTTTTCCTGCATGCGGGCATTTTGCCAATCGAAATTCGGTAATTTTTCAGCCAATACAGCGCCCGATAACTGATGTACTAATTCTTCTTGAATGATAGTTAAAATTTCAGGTGCAACATCAGATTGCATGATTTCCAGAAAAGAGACAGTCGCTTCGTCGCTGTTATAGTAATGAAGAAAAATATTGGGCGTTTGCATGGTGTGCGTTATTTTATGGCTAATACTTCGCAGGCCTTCATGGCTGCATTTTGTTCGGCTTTTTTCTTGGAATATCCTTTGCCGCTACTGATTTTTTCACCCTCGAGCATGACAAGCGCTGTAAATTCCTTATCGTGATGTATGCCTTCTTCATCCAAGGTGAATTGAACTTTCTTGCCTTCTTTTTGAGCCCATTCGATGAGTAAAGACTTGAAGTTGGGATTGTTCTGAACAACCGTATCCAAATCGAAATACTGTGTCAAAATTTTCTTGACAATAAATTGCTGTGTAAAGGCAAAACCCTTATCGAGGTATACGGCTCCAATAAATGCCTCTAATGCATCTCCATACATACTTGAGCGAGACAAGGAACTACGTTTTAGGCTTTCATATTCGATGACTTCCTCTAAACCCAACTTACGTCCCAGTACATTTAACGATTCTCTACTAACCATTCTTGAGCGAATTTCGGTTAGAAATCCTTCATCTTTAAACGGAAATTTTTGGAATAGATAACTGGCTGTAATCATGCCAAGTACGGAATCGCCTAAAAACTCGAGACGTTCATTTGACTCTTTGTAGGATTTGGCAACAGATTCTTTTGAGGCAGAGGCATGCAAAAAGGCTAGTCGGTACAAATTTAAATTTGACGGACTAGCCCCAATAAGATGTTTGACTGATTTATACAGGTGCTTCTCACGTTCGTCTTTGGGTTTTTGAAAGAACAAGAAATACGGAGAAAAAAACGTCATAAACTAGATCTTTCTAAAGATAACGGTTGCATTATGGCCTCCAAAACCAAAACCATTGCTCAATGCAACATTGATTTCACGTGATTTACCTACATTTTCTGTCAAGTCGATACGTTGATCGATCTCTGGATCACGATTAAATACATTGATCGTAGGCGGCACAAACTGATGCTTGATCGCTAAAACTGATGCAACGGCTTCCACAGCACCAGCTCCACCTAATAAGTGGCCAGTCATGGATTTCGTCGAGGAAATGGATAGTTTATACGCGTGGTCACCAAAACAATCTACGATGGCTTTGATCTCTTGTGGATCGCCAATTGGGGTAGATGTTCCGTGGGTATTGATGTAATCAACAGCTTCTGGTTTGATTTGCGCATCTTCCAATGCGTCAATCATGGACAATAATGCTCCATATCCATCTGGATGTGGGGCTGTTATGTGATGTGCATCAGATGAAAATCCTCCGCCAATTAATTCTGCGTAAATTTTTGCACCGCGTGCTTTGGCATGCTCATATTCTTCTAAAATAAGGGCACCTGCTCCTTCGCCTACGACAAAACCATCCCGATCTACGTCATATGGACGTGAAGCTGTAGTTGGGTCGTCATTACGGGTAGACATGGCGTGCATGGCAGTAAATCCACCAACGGACGCGATGGTTACTGGTGCTTCCGAACCTCCTGTGACACAGACGTTTATGCGTCCTGTACGAATGTAATTAAATGCGTCAATAATGGCATTGTTTGCGGAAGAACAAGCAGAAACAGTTACGTAGTTGGGTCCACGAAATCCATTACGAATGGAAATTTGACCTGAACTGGAATCTGCAATCATTTTAGGAATGAAGAAAGGGTTGATTTTTGGTGTTCCATCCCCTTGTCCGAAATAAATCATTTCGTCTTCAAAGGTTTTTAATCCGCCGATACCCGATCCCCAAATGACTCCTACTTTATTTTTATTTAATGTTTCCATGTCAAATGCCGCGTCAGCAATGGCTTCGTCGGCAGCAATCACCGCGTACTGGGTGAATGGATCCATTTTACGAGCTTCTTTTGTATTGATATAATCTTCTACTTTGAAGTCTTTTAATTCACAAGCAAAACGAGTTTTGAATTTCTCCGCATCAAATCGGGTGATTGGAGCACATCCACTTTTTCCAGCAGCTAGGCCTTCCCAAAATGTATCTACTGTATTACCAATCGGTGTTAGGGCTCCTAGACCCGTTACTACTACTCGCTTTAACTCCATAATTTGATATTAATAAACTTGTTGCAATAAAAAATGTCAATTAGTCACATGTATTAACTTAGGATTACATCCGAAGGAACTACCATGTACCAATTGACATCATTTTTTATCGTAATTCGATTACTTTGCGTTTTCTTCCAAATAAGCAACAGCTTGTGCTACAGTTTGGATGTTTTCAGCTTGGTCATCTGGGATAGAAACGTTGAATTCTTTTTCGAATTCCATGATCAATTCTACCGTGTCTAAGGAGTCAGCTCCCAAATCGTTTGTGAAAGATGCCTCAGGAGTAACTTCTGATGCTTCTACACCTAACTTCTCAACGATGATGCTCTTAACTTTTTCTGCAATATCTGACATTTTATAAAAATTTTGGGGTTCAAAAACGATGCAAAGATTAGAATTAAATGTTACAATATCAAACAAATTTTATTCCATTTTGCACTATAAAAATATTAAGTATAATCTATCTAATTCTTTTTTGAAAATATTCAACTCCGCTAGGCTGTTTCAATTAAAAACAAAGTGACGCAGCACCTAATAATCCTGCATCATTCCCTAATAAGGCTTTTTTTATGGTCAATTTTTCGAGGTAGGCTGGTGTAAGCCAATAGTTTAATTGCTTCTCCATACTAGGCAAAATAAAATCATATGAGGCCGATAAACCTCCGCCAATGAAAATATTTTTAATATCAAGTATGCGAATCAGTGAAACGAGCATGTCGCCTAATAGCGTACCTACTTCATGCCAAACCGCTAAAGCTAACTCATCGCCTTCTTCAGCAGCCACCACTAAAGCGGTAGTCGAAATCGTTCCATCTGAGGCTAATACTGTTTTTCCAGTATATGCTGCACGCATTTCAGTGGCTAATTGGAGCAATTCCTTTTTTCCCACATTGCGTTCTAGCACCTTTCCATTTTTAGAAGGTACGTGTCCAGGCTCCATGGCATTGCCATCGCCTCCTAAAAATATTTTACGGTCAATCACCGCTGCTCCACCTACACCTGTGCCTAATGTGATAAATACAAAATCTTCCGGCATCGTTGCCTTCTCAGGTGAAAAGTAAAACTCCCCTAATGCTGCGGCATTGGCATCATTCTCCATAAAAAATTGATGCTCAGGAAATCTTTTTTCCAACATGTCAATCATTGGAGAACCATCAATTTCTGGAATTGCGGTGATTTCAATTAACGTACGGCGATTTTTTGTTAGGATGCCTGGCAGACCAATACCGATTTTTTTGACGTTTTTATGTTGGTACAATTGCAACGCTATCGCGTCAGCTAAACGATCTAAAAAATGATGTGATTCGCGCCAAGTGGCTGTATCGTAACTTTGAAAGTTATTTATTTGGCCTGTGTCGGAATGAACAATACCCATTTTAACTCCGGTACCTCCGACATCAATGCCTAAATATTCTGCTGCTGACATGTTATGCTATTAAATTGAAAGTTCAATTTCCTGATTTTTCATGTCAATTTCAAATCTGATATGCCTCAATTGTAAATTCGTTCTAATTTTTCCATGATTTGCGCGACCCCAGGGCAGATAACCGCATTTTTTTGAGTTAGGGCCATAATTCCCTGCATGTTTTTGCGGTTGGTATGTGGATATTCCCGACAAGCTTTTGGTCGATGCTCATAGATTTGGCAGGTATTGTCTTCCAAGGTCAAAAATGGGCATGGTGCCGCTGGATACACCCAGTCGCCGTCCGCATCTTTAATCAAATACTGATCTAGAAATTGGGCCACCTTCATCTTGAGTAGATGGGCTACGCGTTGAATGTCCGTTTCATTCCACATTGGACTCGTTGTTTTGCAACAATTTCCACATGTCAAGCAATCTAGCTCTTCAAAAACTTGATTATGTGCCTTTTCAAATTGCAAATCAAGATCACGTGGCTTTTTGGCCTTGATCCGTTGGAACACTTTTTTGAAGCTTGGATCCTTCGGCATACTAAATGGAAGCTTGAAAGCAGGCGCGGCAACGCGCTTGATAGGATTCGGTTTCTCCGAGAAGTACCGTTTCTTCTTTGTCAACAATCCGGTAAGAGTAATTGGCAACGTCACCGCATTGCACGCAAACGGCGTGTACTTTGGTAACATATTCGGCAATAGCCATTAAATGTGGCATGGGGCCAAAAGGAATTCCCTTAAAGTCCATATCTAAACCTGCGATGACAACACGCTTACCTTGATTAGCTAGGGAATTAGCTACTTCAACAATAGATTCATCAAAAAACTGAACTTCATCTAGACCTACGACATCACAATCACCTGCTAGTAATAAGATTTCACTGGCACTATGCACAGGCGTGGAACGTATGGAATTTTGATTATGTGATACGATATCTTCGTCGTGATAGCGAGTATCGGAAGCAGGTTTGAAAATTTCCACCCGCAATTGCGCTATTTTTGCCCGTTTTAAGCGTCGAATCAGTTCTTCTGTTTTACCAGAAAACATGGATCCACAGATAACTTCAATCCATCCAAGCGATGGTTTATGTTGGGCAGAGCGCGAATGGGTAGGTTCTAAAAACAAGGGCGTAAAAAGCCCCTGAAATTGCATTCAGGGGCTATTATTTAAGTATTATTTCGAAGAAAAAGTAGCTGAGAAATATTCACGATTCATTCGTGCAATATTCTCTAGGGAAATACCTTTAGGACATTCCGCCTCACAAGCACCTGTATTAGAACAAGCACCGAAACCTTCTTCGTCCATTTGAGCAACCATCGCTTCTGCACGTTTCGCAGCTTCTACTTTACCTTGAGGTAAAAGGGCTAATTGCGAAATTTTGGCTGAAGTAAATAACATCGCTGATGCATTTTTACATGCAGCCACACAAGCACCGCAACCGATACACGCGGCTGCTGCAAAAGCGTCATCCGCGTCTTCTTTAGGAATTGGTAGGTTGTTCGCATCCTGCGCATTACCTGTATTCACCGAAACGAATCCACCTGCTGCAATGATACGGTCAAATGCCGAACGATTAACGACTAAGTCTTTGATCACTGGGAATGCACTCGCTCTCCAAGGCTCTACGGTAATTGTTTCGCCATCTTGGAATGAACGCATGTGTAATTGGCACGTTGTTACGCCACGGTTAGGTCCATGCGGACGGCCGTTGATGTACATCGAGCACATACCACAAATTCCTTCACGGCAATCGTGGTCAAATGCTACGGGATCATCTCCTTCTTCGATCAAACGGTTGTTTAACACGTCAATCATTTCCAAAAATGACATATCTGTGGAGATGCCGCTTACCTGGTATGTTTCGAATTTACCAGCTACGCTTGCATTTTTTTGTCTCCAAATTTTGAGTGTCAGGTTTAAATGTCCTTCCATTGTATCGAATTATTTATAAGATCTTTGAGCAATTTTGATGTTTTCGTATTTCAATTCTTCTTTGTGAAGCTTGAATTTCGATTGTTTTTCGTACTCCCAAGCAGCTACATATGCGTAGTTCTCGTCATCACGAAGGGCTTCCCCGTCTTCCGTTTGGTATTCCGTACGGAAGTGACCACCACAACTTTCGTTGCGATCTAGTGCATCAATACACATTAACTCACCTAATTCTAAGAAATCAGCCACACGGCCAGCTTTCTCTAATTCAGGGTTCAGGTTATCGATCTCGCCAGGAATCTTCACATCCGACCAGAATTCTTTCTGTAATGCTTGAATCTCTTTGATGGAAGCTTTCAAACCTTTTTCGCTACGTGCCATACCGCACTCATCCCACATAATTTTTCCTAAACGCTTGTGGAAGTAATCAACGGGTTTCGAACCTTTGATGTTCATCAAAGTCTCTAGACGGTCACGTACTGCTTTTTCAGCTGCAACAAAATCTTCAGAATCAGTTGACATAGCTGGTGTACGAATCTCAGATGCTAAGTAATTTCCAATGGTGTAAGGAATCACGAAATAACCATCTGCTAATCCTTGCATCAAGGCAGAAGCTCCTAAACGGTTCGCGCCGTGATCTGAAAAGTTAGCTTCTCCTAAGGCATATAAACCTGGAACAGTCGTCATCAAATTATAATCTACCCAAAGTCCACCCATCGTGTAGTGTACCGCTGGATAAATACGCATCGGCACCTCGTATGGATCCTCACCCGTAATTTGCTTGTACATATCAAACAAGTTACCGTATTTCTCTTTTACGACTGCCTTACCCATCGCTTGAATCTCTTCATCGGATGGATTGTGCATGTTGTTTTTATTTGCTTCACCCTTTCCGTAACGTACAATTGCCGCTGCGTAATCTAGGTAAACTGCCATTTTGGAAGCACCTACACCATAACCTGCATCACAACGCTCTTTTGCTGCACGAGACGCAATATCACGTGGTACTAAGTTACCAAACGCTGGGTAGCGACGCTCTAAGTAGTAATCTCTTTCGTCTTCAGGAATCTCATTCGCTTTACGGGTATCGTTTTGTTTCTTTGGAACCCAAATACGACCGTCATTACGCAAGGACTCAGACATCAAGGTTAATTTCGACTGGTGATCGCCCGAAACCGGGATACACGTCGGGTGAATCTGTGTATAACAAGGATTCGCGAAGAAAGCCCCTTTTTTGTGCGCTTTCCACGCCGCTGTTACGTTCGATCCCATCGCGTTTGTAGATAGGTAGAATACGTTACCGTAACCACCTGTACACAACAATACAGCATGTCCGAAGTGACGCTCTAAAGCACCCGTAACAGAATCACGCGCGATAATACCACGTGCTTTTCCGTCGATGGTAACGACATCAAGCATTTCGTGACGTGTATACATTTTCACGTTACCCATTCCCACCTGACGTTGCAAGGAAGAATAAGCACCTAATAATAATTGTTGGCCTGTTTGTCCCGCAGCATAGAATGTACGTTGAACTTGCGTGCCACCGAATGAACGGTTAGAAAGCAATCCGCCGTACTCACGTGCGAAAGGAACACCTTGTGCCACACACTGGTCAATAATGTTTCCTGAGACCTCAGCTAAGCGGTGTACGTTTGCTTCACGAGCTCGGTAGTCACCCCCTTTGATGGTATCGTAGAATAAACGGTAAACCGAGTCACCGTCATTTTGGTAGTTCTTTGCTGCATTGATACCTCCCTGTGCCGCAATGGAGTGTGCACGACGCGGTGAATCTTGGAAGCAAAATACTTTTACTTTATATCCTAACTCAGCTAATGAGGCTGCAGCAGAAGCTCCAGCTAAACCTGAACCCACAATCACGATTTCCAAGGAACGTTTGTTGGCCGGATTAACTAAAGGCACGCTTGAGCGGTACTTGGTCCATTTTTCAGCCAGCGAACCTTCTGGAATTTTAGCGTCTAATTTTGTCATAACCGTATCTGCTGAGGAATTATTGAATCAAATTAAAATAGAAGGCAACGGGCATAGCTGCAAATAGTGCGGCGATAACTATGGAATAAATTGCCCCAATGGCCTTAATCGTAGGCGTATATTTTGGGTGGTTCCAACCCAATGTTTGGAATGCACTCTGAAAACCATGTAATAAGTGATATCCTAGGGAAATACAACCAAGCACATAAACGATAACGACGATTGGGCTTTGGAAGACAACTTGCATTTCGTTGTATAAGGTATGTGACTCTGTTAAGTCGTTAGTCAAACGGGAGAAATACCAGAAATGCTTCAGGTGCATAATTAGAAATAACAACAACAAAGTTCCTAAAAGTCCCATTGAACGCGAGTACCATTTGCTGTTTGCTGCACCATCTATAACGGCATAAGCGACAGGTCTTTTCTTTTTATTGTCTAACCAAAGACGAAGGCCATCAAAAATATGGAGTAATAATCCACCGAACAAGACAATTTCCATGGTACGTATGATGGGATTGTGTGCCATGAATTCAGCTCCTTCATTAAAAGCGACACCACCGT
Source organism: Cytophagaceae bacterium (assembly GCA_027485075.1). Lineage (GTDB taxonomy): Bacteria > Bacteroidota > Bacteroidia > Cytophagales > Spirosomataceae > Aquirufa. The sequence goes on along the minus strand of JAIXRT010000139.1, from coordinate 3,563 downwards.
CATTTAGGAAAATGGTGGCGTTCAAGCCACAGTGAACGATTAGGAAACTGATCAAAAATAGACCAGTAATTGCCATGAGAAGCTTTTTTCCTAGGGAAGAATTAAATGATTTTGCTAGCCAAGCCATAAATAAGGTTATTAGATTAACATAAAAACAATCTATGCGATTGTTGATTTAAACTATGCTACTGAATTTTAGCGCTCAAAACTACAATCCAAACGCTTGTCAATCAAATTAATCGCTTAAAAAATCTATTTTTTTTAATTATTCAATTTGCCCTTATTAACTTGCCTCTATTCTCATTTGTTTTATGCGGAAATATATATTTTTCTTGTTTTTGCTCCTCTTTTCAGGAAGTCGTTTAATGGCTACACATTTAAAAGGTGGAGAGATTACAGTGAAACGTATTTCTGATAAATCACTTACCTATGAGTTTACGTTAACTACGTACACTGAAAACAATGCAGCGAATGATCAGCAAGAAGAAGTTAACTTTTGTTTCGGTGATGGATCGGGCATATTTAAAGCCAAACGCTGTTGCGGAACGCCCATTAATTTAGGTAATGGGACATTAAAGAATATTTATAAGATTGAATATACCTATCCAGCGCCTTCGCTTGTTTACCGCGTATCCGCTGCCATTCCGAATCGGAATGATGGTGTCCGGAATATGACTCGATCTGTGGATGTTGCGTTTTATGTCGAGACAAGTTTTTCCATTAATTCGGGCCTTGGATTAAATTCAACTCCTTTACTGCTAAATCCAGCTGTGGACCTAACCGCGGTTGTTGGCCAAAAATTTATTCACAATGCCAATGCCGTTGATGCAGAAGGGGACAGTTTAGCGTATCGCTTATCGGTTTCAAAAACGGGAGAAAGTGAAACGTGTAATTCAGTTAGTCGTGGGGTTACAACACCTAATTTTCGTCAGCCAAACGAGGTTTCATCGATCAAATCTACGTTTGATATAGATGCATTAACCGGGGATTTAGTGTGGGATACGCCACAAGAATTAGGATTATATAACTGTGCATTTATTGTGGAGGAATGGCGAAATGGTGTCAAAATTTCAGAGACGGTTCGTGATATGCAAATCGAAGTCAAAGATGCGGATAACAGGGCGCCCAAGTTAACTGTTCCCGCCGATGTATGCGTGTTAGCCGGGACGAATATTGTTCAAACGATAACGGCAGAAGATATTGCCTCCAAGACGGGACGGATCGACCCATTGACTATTTTTAGTTCGGGAAATGTATATGCGAATGTTGATCCAACATATGCTGTTTTACAGCCATTTGCGTCCTTTAACTCGATTCCTCGCCAAACATCCCCTGCAAGGGCAAGCTTTTCATGGCAGACAGCTTGTCAGCATATTCGAAAAGAGTCGTATGATGTGTTGTTTAAAGTGGAAGACAATCCGCCTACGGCCATAGGGAATTCCATTAAATTAGTAGACAGTAAAATCTGGAAAATTCGCGTTTTGGCACCAGTTGTGCAAGGGTTAAAAGTGGTGACAGGAACTTCCAGTGCTACCTTATCCTGGACTGCCTACACATGTTTGTTGCCTAATACCTCATTGATTATTTATCGTAAATCGGGTCCATGTGTTACCGTGGTCAACAAGTCTTGCGGGACAGGAATGACCTTGCCTGGTTTTGTGGAGATTGGTCGTTTGAAGGCTACTGAAACAAGTTTTGAGGATAAGTCACTACAGAAGAATACCAATTACACCTATGTTATTGTCGTTGCATTTACGAATTCGAAGGGATTGGAGGATTTTAGTCCCATGTCAACGGGTGTTTGCGCATTGATTGCTACGGCTGCACCTGTTATGACGCAGGTTTCTGTTCTAAAGACTTCAAAGACTGTTGGCGAAATTCGCGTTCAATGGTCCAGACCAATCAATTTAGATACCCTATTATTTCCTGGTCCTTATCAGTATCAATTGAAACGTGCTGAAAGTATTTCAGCGGTGGAATTTAAAGCTATAGGTACTCCGATCACCGACACGCTGTTTGTAGACAAAGGCCTAAATACCTTAGAACGCGGCTACCGGTACCAGGTTGATGTTTTTTATGTAAAGAACCAAAAATTAGAACTTTTGGATTCACCTTCGCCAGCTAGTTCGGTTCGATTGCAAGGGGTGGCTGCTGGAAAGACCATCAAATTGGCCTGGGAGGCTAATGTTCCTTGGAATAATGCCTTTCAAGTGCATCGTATTTACCGCGCACGCCCCAATGGTCAATTCAATCAAATTAATGAGATCTCAGTTGCTGATCCAGGTACATTTCAATACATAGATCTTGGGGTTGATTTTGTTACGACAGATGGTAAATTCGATGTAGTTATTTCACCCGATTCGACATATAGTTATTTTGTTGAAACCGTGGGCGAATATGCGCGTCCAGTTTGGGCAAAGGGATTAGTTAACGCCTCGCAGGAGGTGTCAATCAAATCTGTTGTTCAGTTAAATCCTTGCCCGCCAGTGTTGAAAATAGGTTCAAATCCGTGTGATGCGCCCGGGGGGGATTGTTTGCCAACAAGCTTTACTAATACCTTGACGTGGACGCCGACGGTAACTAATTTGTGTGATCCACAAATAGAGACATATCGTGTTTATTTCTCGAAGACCCCGGATGGTAGGTATGGATTGGTTGGAGAGAAAAAGGATTTGTCTTTCTTACACAGCCAAACTACCTCATTTGTCGGTTGTTATTATGTCACTGCGGTAAATTTTGATGGAAAAGAAAGTGCGAAGAGTAACACGGTTTGTCAAGATAATTGTCCTGCGTTTGATTTGCCCAATCTATTCAGTCCCAACGGAGACAACAAGAATGATGTATTCTTACCGATGCGCTGCCCACGATTTGTTGACCTAGTCACATGTACCATCGTGGACCGTTTGGGTCAGGTCGTTTATAAATACAATGGTCCTTTATTGGGTTTTGGTTGGAATGGAAAAGGCTTGAATGGTCGCGATGTTCCACCTGGATCTTATTTTTATACCTGTGATGTCCAGTTTGAGGTAGTTGACGAATCGAAGAAAAAGAAATCACTGAAAGGATGGGTCGAGTTAATTCGTTAGTCGTTTTCATTGACGGGGATTGTGGTTTTTGTCAATGGGCCAGTGGTATCCTTCGACGGATTTCTGCTGAGGACCTAGCTATATATGCGCAATCCACGGAGCTTTGTAGGTCCTATCAAGAAAAAATACCCGATGCGCGTTGGTCTTTAGCTACGGTACAAGTGATTTCGGATGGCCGATTATTCATTAAGTCGGCAGCAATTGCCGAGGTACTCAAGCATGCAAAATGGCCATTTTTGCCCCTTAGGGTGTTTTTTGTGTTGCCTGAAAGGCTATTGGATTGGATGTATGATTTTGTAGCCAAGCATCGGTACTTTTTCAATGGGAAAGATGCTTGTGAGATTAATTCGCCGGAGTAAATGGTTTTGAAACCTGAAAGAATAAAGGGGTCAAAACTTCTTTCCACTGGATTGCGGCGATTTCTAATGCGGCAAAATTGTAGTGAACGCCATCCCAGCGCATGCCACCGTCTTTGAT
>JAIXRT010000145.1 GCA_027485075.1 Cytophagaceae bacterium | reverse complement strand
TACCTCAATACCAACAGTTACACAAATCAGACTTATTTAATTTAAAGCGCGATGGCGAATGGCGCAATTTCAGTTCAACAGAAATGTTGGACATTATCAATGAAACCGCATTAGGTTTATTGGCCCTCAAGATTAAACCAGGTGATAAAGTTGCCATCATTTCAGGTAATCGGCCTGAGTGGAATTTCATCGATTTTGCGATTCAAATTATTGGAGCTGTATCGGTTCCTATGTATCCGACGATTACGGTGGAGGATTATGCTTTCATTTTTGAAAATGCGGAAGTGAAGTATGTCTTTGTGGAGGGCGAAGATTTGTATTTGAAATCGAAGGAGGCTTCCAAAGGAAATAAAAAGATAAAGGAAATTTACACGTTCGATCCGGTTGAGGGTGCTTCTATGTGGACGGAAGTTAAGGAAATGGGCGAAGGAAAAGATCGTTCTGTTTTACAGCCGTTGATGGATGCGGTAAAACCATCGGATTTATTAACGTTGATTTACACATCTGGAACAACTGGTCGGCCAAAAGGTGTGATGTTGACGCACCACAATATCGTATCTAACGTCAAGTCATTAGATCGCGGTCAATTTTTCGAATTGCGAGGAACCGATAGAGCATTGAGTTTTTTACCGTTGTGCCACATTTACGAGCGTACGGATATTTACATGTATATGTTTTATGGTGTTTCTGTTTATTATGCGGAGAGCATGGAGACAATTGCTGATAATATTCGGGAGGTGAAGCCGGCTATGTTTGCTACGGTTCCACGTTTATTGGAGAAAGTGTATGACAAGATTTATGCCAAAGGCAACGAACTAACAGGTATAAAGCGTAAGCTTTTCTTCGGGGCCATTGAATTTGGATTACAATATGACCCGATGGAGAAACTCGGATTTTTAGATTCCATCAAATATGCGATTTACAGCAAATTGATATTCTCTAAGTGGAGAGAAGCATTGGGTGGAAATGTTCGCTTGATTGCTTCTGGTTCAGCGGCGTTGCAACCACGTTTATCGCGTGTTTTCTGGGCTGCCGGTGTGCCTATCTCAGAAGGATATGGGTTGACCGAAACTTCGCCGGTAATCTCCGTATCATTTATTAATCCGCCAGATTTCAAGGTGGGTTGTGTAGGTACCGTTATCGACTGTATGGAAATAAAGATTGCCGAAGACGGAGAAATTTGTGTTCGTGGGGATTCTGTGATGCCAGGTTATTATAAAAATCCGGAAGCAACGGCTGAGGCGATTGATCCAGAAGGTTGGTTTCATACAGGTGATATTGGCGAGATGGTCGATGGCAAGTACCTAAAAATCACGGATCGTAAAAAGGAAATTTTCAAGACATCGGGGGGTAAATATGTAGCTCCGCAATTAGTTGAAAACAAGTTAAAGGAGTCTATTTTCATCGAGCAATGTATGGTGGTGGGCGATGGCCAGAAATTCCCATCTGCGCTCGTTATTCCTGAGTTTATTGCTTTAGGCGCTTGGTGTAAGCAACAAGGTATTGAGGTAGGAACCCCAGCAGAGATGATTAATAACGCGAAAGTGATTAACAAAATGGAGGAAGAAGTGCAGTCGGCCATGGCCGCTGTTGCCAAATACGAACAAGTAAAGAAATTCGTTTTATTGCCGCGTTTGTTTACGATTCAGGACGGAGAAATTACGCCGACCTTGAAGCTAAAGCGCAAGCAAATTTATGCGAAGCACGAAAAAGCAATTTTGGCTTTGTATGTATAAGTTAAAACCCATTTAATAAAAATTGGGGGAAGCTCTCCCATTTTTTTCGTAATTTCGAAGCTTGTATTTACAGGCCAAGGGGTCATTTATTTAATTCAGTATGTCACAGAACAAAAAAGTTGCGTTAGTTACCGGGATCACCGGACAGGATGGTGCGTATTTAGCCGAGTTATTATTGAGTAAAGGATATGTGGTGCACGGTATCAAACGCAGAAGCTCGTTGATCAATACGCAACGCATTGACCATTTATATGCGGATCCTCATGTGGCGTCCAACTTCCATTTGCATTATGGCGATTTAAGTGATTCGACCAATATCATCCGTATTATTCAGGATGTACAGCCGGATGAGATTTATAATTTAGGTGCGATGTCGCACGTAAAAGTATCGTTTGACGAGCCAGAGTACACGGCACAGGTGGACGGAATCGGGACCTTGCGTATTTTGGAAGCGGTTCGTTTATTGGGTCTAATGAAGAAAACAAGGATTTATCAAGCGTCTACCTCAGAGCTTTACGGCTTAGTGCAAGAGGTTCCTCAATCAGAAAAAACACCGTTTTATCCACGGTCTCCGTATGCGGTGGCGAAGATGTATGGTTTCTGGATTACGGTCAACTACCGGGAGGCGTATGACATGTTCGCGGTGAACGGAATTTTGTTCAACCACGAATCACCTTTGCGTGGTGAGACGTTTGTGACACGTAAAATTACCCGGGGTGTTTCGCAAATTGCGTTAGGCCAATTGGACAAAATATATTTAGGAAATTTAGATGCAAAACGTGACTGGGGCCATGCCAAAGATTATGTCGAAGCCATGTGGTTAATCTTGCAACAAGAGAAACCGGAAGACTTTGTGATTGCCACAGGTATTACAACAACGGTTCGCGATTTCATTCGAATGGCCTTTTCGGAGGTTGGTATTGAAGTGGAATTTAGCGGCGAAGGCGTAAACGAAGTAGCTAAAATCGCGAAGTGCAACAACCCACTTTACCAAGTGGCGATCGGAACGGAAGTTGTGGCGGTAGATCCACGTTATTTCCGCCCTACGGAAGTAGAATTGTTGATCGGAGACCCAACAAAAGCAAAGGAGAAATTAGGCTGGAAACTGAAGTATGACTTGCCGGCTTTGGTGAAGGATATGATGGAGTCTGATGTGAAATTATTTACGAAGTAAAAATGAATCCATCCATTGCGATTATTGGTTTGGGCTACGTGGGGTTCCCGTTGGCAGTGGAGTTTGGAAAGCTATATCCAACGCTTGGATTTGATATTGATGCATCGCGCATCGCCGAGTTAAATCGAGGATATGACCGTACACAGGAAGTAAGTGATGCACAGTTGAAGGCCTCAACCCAACTTCGATTTTCGTCGGAGCGCGCGGATTTGACTTCGTGTAACACGTTTGTTGTCACGGTTCCCACGCCGATTGACCATTTTAAAAAGCCCGATTTAAGCCCGTTGTTGAAAGCCTCCGAGATGATCGGAAAGGCGCTGAAAAAGGGCGATGTGGTGATTTATGAGTCGACCGTTTACCCTGGATGTACGGAGGAAGATTGTGTGCCGGTGCTTGAGAAACACTCAGGATTGACCTTTAATGTGGACTTTTTCTGCGGGTATTCACCTGAGCGGATTAATCCGGGCGACAAAGTAAATACCCTAACGAAAATCAAAAAAGTAACCTCGGGTTCTACACCTGAAATCGCGGAGTGGGTAGATCAGTTGTATCGATCGATTATCACGGCTGGCACGCACAAGGCGTCTTCATTGAAGGTGGCTGAGGCGAGCAAGGCGATTGAAAATGCGCAGCGGGATGTGAATATTTCTTTTGTGAATGAGCTTGCGTTGATCTTTGATCGCATGGGTATAGACACGACGGAGGTACTTGAGGCGGCAGGCACCAAATGGAATTTCTTGAATTTTAAGCCCGGTTTGGTGGGTGGCCATTGCATTGGTGTGGATCCGTATTATTTGTTGCACAAATCAGAAAGTTTGGGCTATTATCCGCAGGTTATTTTATCTGGCCGACGGGTAAATGACAACATGGGCATTTTCGTTGCCAATAAATTGGTCAAGTTGTTGATTCAAAAAGGCAAGAAAATCGGCGGTGCGCGGACGCTCATGTTGGGCATAACGTTCAAAGAAAATTGTCCTGATATTCGTAATTCGCGTGTGGTGGATATTTACCATGAATTGCGTGATTTTGGCATGGACGTAGATGTGTATGATCCGTGGGCGAATGCGGCTGAGGTGAAGCATGAGCACGGCATTGATTTGGTTTCGGAGTTAGGCGCTGGCTACGATGCGATTGTGTTAACTGTTGCGCATCAGGAGTTTTTGGGTTTACCATTTGCGAGTTTGAAGCAAGCGGATGGCATTATTTTTGATATCAAATCGGTTCTCGATAAGTCGTTAGTCGACGCTAGATTATAAGTTATGGCTTGGTTTGCGGTATATACGAAATCTCGTATGGAGAAGAAGGTGGCTTTGCGTTTGCAGGAGGCGGGTATTGAAGCCTATTGTCCTGTTAGCAAAAAGCGCAAGCAGTGGTCTGATCGCAAAAAATGGGTCGAGGAGCCTTTATTTCGTTCGTATGTTTTTGTGAATATAGATTTGGCCAAACAAAGTCCGATTGTTCGTCGGACGCTTGGGGTGGTCAATTTTTTGTATTGGTTGGGCAAGCCGGCGGTCATTCAGGACGCGGAGATTATGGCGATCCAACAGTTCTTATCGGAGCACTTAGAAGTCGAGGCAATCGGGAATTCCGTTCAAGTGGGAGATTTCATCACGATTGACACCGGTGCTTTGAAGGGCCAAACCGCTAAGGTTGTTGGCATCAAAAACAAGCACGAGGTCAGGTTGAAAATTGAGAGCTTGGGGTTTGAGCTGGTGGCGAAGATAGATAATAGTGGTCAGTAGCCAGTGGTCAGTAGTCGGTGAGTAGCTTTAATATTTTTTCAGGATTATATTAAGTATGTATTTATCAAATACTGTCCACCGACTACTGTCCACTGGCTACTTACGACTGATTTCTTTCTTATCTCTTCTTTTCGTATTTTGCACCCCAAACCCAGATTATATGCGTTTTCGCGCGATCATTCTTTTTAGTTTAGTGGCTTTACGTCTGTTGGGGCAAGAAAATACAGCACCTACGATTCTCGTAGGTGGCGGTGTTACCAGTGGTTCCTATACGCCTTTTTGGTTACGTGCTAATCAGTATGGAGCCGTTCCTACCGAGGAAAGCTATGGGACGGTTGGGTTTGAAACACGTGGGAAGGTGGTGTTGAGCAAGCGGGCCGACTGGAGTTATGGGGTTGCGGCGCGGGTAAATTTAGCCGAAACGAAGGCGGACCCGATGATTCAGGAAGCGTATGTGACAGGGCGTTATGGCATATTCGAAATGCAGCTTGG
>JAIXRT010000164.1 GCA_027485075.1 Cytophagaceae bacterium | reverse complement strand
CATCAAATTCCTGTGCCCAATCGTAGCCAAAATTCTCTTGGCCTGAACTCAAATTAGGTACGCTGGCTTGTAAATTGTGCACAATATTGCCACTACCGATGATTAAGACACCTTTTTCGCGCAAAAACTGTAACTCACGGGCTAATGAAATATGATACCCTAATGGCCGAGAATAGTTAATCGACAACTCGAAACAAGGAATATTATGTTGCGGAAATAGATGACACAAAACCGTCCATGCTCCGTGATCCAATCCCCACTCGGTCGTTGGCTGTACTGATTTCACCTCCTCCGCCAGCGCAGACGCAAAAAAGGGACTGCCCGGTGCCGGATATTGATATTGATGTAATTCACGCGGGAAACCGCCAAAATCATGAATCGTTTCGGGGTTAGGGGAAGCCTGGACAAAGGAACCGCCGCGCGTCAACCAATGCGCTGAAACCACCAAAACAGCCTGCGGTGGGGCGATGGAAGCGCCCAATTGATTCAAGGATTGTGTAAATGGATTGTCCATTAACGCATTCATCGGACTGCCATGCCCGATAAACCAAACGGGCTGACGATCCGATGAACGTAATTCAATGGGTAAAATCGGCATACTAGCGATTCATGGAAACCAAAAACTCTTCGTTGTTACGTGTACCTTTCATTTGCTGTTGCAAGAATTCCATGGCTTCTACCGAGTTCATGTCAGACATGTGCTTGCGTAAAATCCAAACACGTTGCAATACCGCAGGATCCATTAATAAATCCTCACGACGCGTACCAGATGCAGTAACATCAATCGAAGGATAAATACGGCGGTTGGCCAATTTACGATCCAATTGTAATTCCATGTTACCTGTACCTTTGAATTCCTCAAAGATAACCTCATCCATTTTCGAACCAGTTTCAATCAAGGCGGTTGCAATAATGGTCAATGAACCACCATTTTCCACATTACGTGCCGCACCGAAGAAACGCTTTGGTTTATGTAGGGCATTGGCATCCACACCACCCGATAAAATCTTACCTGAAGATGGAACAACCGTATTATAAGCACGCGCTAAACGTGTAATTGAATCTAATAAAATCACGACATCGTGACCACATTCCACCATGCGTTTTGCTTTCTCCAAAACCAGATTGGCCACTTTCACATGACGCTCTGCTTGCTCATCGAACGTAGATGAAATCACCTCAGCACGCACGGAACGTTGCATATCTGTTACCTCCTCTGGACGCTCATCGATCAACAAAATAATCAAATAAACCTCGGGGTGATTACGCGAAATCGCATTGGCGATATCTTTCAATAAGACTGTTTTACCCGTTTTCGGTTGGGCTACAATCATACCCCTTTGGCCTTTACCAATAGGAGCAAACAAATCTAAAATACGGGTCGAATAATTATCCGCTGTGGAAGACAAGTTTAATTTCTCCTCTGGAAACAACGGTGTTAAATATTCAAAGTTGATTCGGTCGCGAATCTCATCCGTCGTTTTTCCATTCACAGATTCCACTTTCAATAAAGCGAAATACTTCTCTCCTTCTTTCGGTGGACGAATCTTTCCTAAAATAGTATCTCCTGTCTTCAAACCAAACATTTTGATTTGAGAAGGTGACACATAAATATCATCTGGTGAAGCCAAATAGTTGTAATCCGATGAACGCATGAAACCGTATCCACCTTCTTGCATGATTTCCAAAACCCCTTCATTATCAATCAAACCATCCAATTCTTTGATCACTTGATTGTAATTATTGCGGTGTTGGCGGTGATGCGGTTGTGGCTGTTGGCTCGGCGCATCTTCCTTCGGCAAGGTACTTAAATCTACCGGAGCATCTGTTGGCGATACTTTATCGGCTGCCAAAGGCGCATCACTTGTCACAAAGGATGTATCCACTTCGTCAGGCTCAGGAATTCCATCTACTTCAATAGGAGCTTCATCTGAGGGACTCGGTTTTCCTTTACGCGGACGAATGTTGCGCGCTGGTTTAGCTGATTCGGAAGGTTCTTCTGTTGTTTCTGTTGAAGGCGCTTCTCCCATAGGTAAAAGTGGAGCTTGCTCTTCGGTTGGTTTTTGAATTCGTTGACGCTTAGGACGTTCGGCGGAATTGGAGGATTCTTTATTATCCATAAATGGGGTAAATGATGTTCTTTTTTGATTGATCAATCCTTATTGAATTGCAAAATTCTGTACCGAATTTGTTTGGCAAAGAGCTAATAAAAGAGGGATTGTCTAATTTGAAGCGTTCTCGTATCGAAACGCTCTGCAATACTACACGCTAAGTATTAGATTGTCAAGCATTTTCTACTGTTTTTACACCAAAGCCCGATAATTTCGTATTTTTACGACCAATCCAGGTCATGAAATCAGCTAACGAACTCCTAATCACCCAATTGAATGAACGTAAAGCCTCCGGGCTCTTGCGGGAAACCAAATGTGTGGATGACCTCATCGACTTTTGTTCCAACGATTATTTAGGGCTTGCGCGTAACCGAGAACTGGGTGAAGCGATGGCGAAGAATTATGCTGTATGGTTAGGCCAACAGCCCCTAGAAACACCAATCAATGGTGCTACGGGTTCTCGCCTTATTTCGGGACATAGTAAACTCGTTGACATTTTTGAAACACAATGCGCTGCCATGCATCAAGCAGAGGCAGCCTTGTTATTTAGTTCGGGATATGAAGCGAACGTCGGTCTGATTGCGGCTTTAGCTCAAAAAGACCATGTTATATTTTGCGATAAGTTATTACATGCCAGTTTAATTGATGGCTTACGTTTAAGTGCGGCGGAACGACGCATTTTCAAACATAACGATCTGGAGGATTTGGTGCACTTATTAGAACAATATCCCAGCACTACCACCAAATGGGTTGTTGTCGAGTCCATCTATTCGATGGATGGCGACCAGGCTCCTTTGGCAGAACTAATTGCACTTCGTGAAAAATATCAGTTTGAACTAATTGTTGACGAAGCGCATGCAGGAGGACTTTATGGATCAAAAGGAGCGGGATTGGGTGCTGCATTTCCTGAAATTTTTGCCCGCGTCGTTACCTTTGGGAAAGCGTGGGGGAATGCAGGTGCTGTCGTTTTGGGTTCGGCCATTTTGAAGCAGTATTTGATCAATTTTGCGCGCCCTTTCATTTATTCTACAGCACCTACACCAGAACATGTCCATCATTTACTAACGGCCATGCCGTTTGTCCAGCAAGCTGATGAAGCTAGGATCAGGTTGAAAAATAATATTGCTTTGTTTCGAAAAACGATTAACGCAACCTCATGGGGAACGAGTGAAACGGCCATTCAAACCTTTTTTGTCTCGGGTAACGAGGCGGTTCGAGCGGCTGCCAAATCAGCACAAGATGCGGGATATGCTGTCAAACCAATTGTTTATCCCACAGTTCCCAAGGGTAAAGAGCGCATCCGAATTACATTGACATCCCAAACAAAGGAATCAGATATCGTAGGACTTATCCAAACCCTTGAATCACATGCCTAAGCAGTTTATCATCGCAGGGATTGGTACGGAAATAGGCAAAACTGTCTGCGCCGCTATCGTTACAAAAGCATTAAAAGCGGCTTATTGGAAACCCATACAAGCAGGGAATTTAATGGATGGAGATGCCTATTGGGTCCAACAATGGGTTCCAGAAACCAAGATATTTCCATCAGTGTACGCATTAAATCATCCGCTTTCCCCGCATACCGCGGCGGAACTTGATGGGGTCAGCATTGAAATAGGTGCGTTTTCTTTGCCAGAGACAGCGACGAATTTAGTTATTGAATTAGCAGGCGGAATCATGGTGCCCTTAAATGATCAGCAAACTAATTTGGACTTGATCAAGCACCTGGGAGCACCGGTAATTTTGGTTAGTAAAAATTACTTGGGAAGTATCAATCATACCTTGATGACCTGTGAAATCTTAAAATCACATCAAATTCCCATCGCGGGAATTATCTTTAATGGCCAAACAAATTCTTCCGGGGAAGCGTTTATTTTAAATCATACAGGTCTTCCTGTGTTATTACGTGTGAACGAAGAAAAAGAAATTAACTCAAGTATTATTGCGCACTATGCCGAATCATTCCAACGCTAATTTTTCTACACGTGATGCCGCCGTGATTTGGCATCCATTTACTCAGCATCAAATCGAACCACTTTCGATTCCGATCACGCATGGGGAAGGGGTATATTTAGTTGATGCAGATGGCAAAAAATACATCGATGCCATCTCATCCTGGTGGGTTAGTATTCATGGTCATGCGCATCCATATTTAGCCCAAAAAATTTACGAGCAGGCATTAAAACTTGAACAAGTTATTTTTGCGGGCTTTACTCACGAACCAGCTATTCAATTAGCTGAGCGTTTGTTAGGGCATTTACCTGCTAATTTTCAGAAAGTTTTCTATTCGGACAATGGAAGTACGGCGGTGGAAGTAGGCGTTAAAATGGCCTTGCAATTTTTCCATAACCAAGGGCAAACGCAGAAGCGAAAAATCATCGCATTTGAAGATGCTTACCATGGTGACACCTTTGGGGCGATGAGTCTCGGTGCGCCGAGCGCCTTTAATGCGCCATTTCAAGATATGTTATTTGAGGTAGAATTTTTACCTAGTCCATGTGATCCGGAGGCATGTATTGCAGCCATGCGTGAAAAAATGCAGGATGCAGAAACGTATGCTGCATTTATTTTTGAGCCCTTAATCCAAGGTGCTGGCGGGATGAAAATGTATGCACCGGAGACGTTAGATGCGTTGATTTCTTTGGCGCATGCCAACAAGCTTTTGTGTATTGCCGATGAAATCATGACGGGTTTTGGACGGACGGGCAAGTGGTTTGCGATGGATTATTTGCAGCATAAACCCGACATAGCTTGTTTTTCGAAAGGACTAACCGGTGGCATGATGGCGATGGGAATCACCACCTGTTCGAATGAACTTTTCGATACTTTTTTATCGGATGACCGCAAAAAAATGCTCTTCCATAGCCATTCCTTTACTGCCAATCCGATGGCCTGCGCGGTTTCCCTCGCGAGTTTAGATCTGATGGAGAAACCAGAAACGTGGGAAAACATTGCGCGCATTCAAGCGCGCCACGAAGCATGGGTAGAAAAAATACGCCCACATCAAATCATCCAAAATCTACGCGTGCAAGGGACAATCCTCGCATTTGAATTAGAAGATGGACAGGAGAATGGATATATGCATTCGATCCGAGATGATGCGTATCAGTATTTCATAAAAAAAGGGATCCTGATGAGACCCCTGGGTAATACCATTTATATTCTTGCTCCCTATTGCATCAGCAACGATGAATTGGAAATCATATATAAGGAAATCGAAAACTTTGCTTCTGGGCTAGTTGGCTAATTTTGTCGACTGCCACGAAACCATTTGCCAGCGGCCATCTTCAAATACAAATACATCCGTGAAACGTAATTTAAGCGGAGTTTCCTTTCCATCAGCGCTCAAATTTACAATGTTGACAATTCCCGTATTGATACCTGTTTTCCCATAAACGCGAGTGACTAATTCTACGGGGTCAATGGATTGGTAGTTTGATTTACCTGAAAAGATAGAGGCAATATAGGAATCCTTATTGTCCGCGACTCCACTGGAATGAAAATAGACCAAATCCCGATGCATCACTGCCTCAAGACCTGCCCGATCCTTGGCGACCATCACGTTAAATCGACTTAATTCAGCTTGTTTTAAAGATGCTACATCTGCTTTTTGCGCTAACGCAATGAAAGTCAAGCAAGTACACACGAGAGTAAATAGACTTTTTTTCATGTTTCAAATTTTAAATTAAAGACAAAAAAATAAACGAACTACTCAAAATCCTACCGACAAATAAATATATTGCGGCCGCTTAACCTACTTTATGTCAACTTTTCAAACGTATTTATTGCTCGGATTGCAGCATATTCTCAACTGGCAAGCCTTAGATCATTTACTGTTTATACTTGCCATCACCTGTATTTATACATTAACGGACATAAAGCGATTATTTTATTTAGTTAGTGCGTTCACTTTAGGACATTCGCTCACATTGATATTAGCCACGTTAAAACTGATTGAAATTTCAGCTGATTGGATTGAGTGGCTAATTCCGTGCACCATTTTAATTACTGCCTTGACGAACCTTCGATTTAAAGATCGCCAAAAACCGAAAAATACGTATTGGATGGTTACCGCTTTCGGTTTAATTCACGGCTTAGGATTCTCGAATTACTTACAGAGTTTATTGGGTAAGGAAGCTGGAATTATCGGACCACTTTTCGCATTTAATGTTGGCCTAGAACTAGGCCAAATAATCGTCGTTGCGGTGATTTTAGGTCTAGGGGCGTTATTGATGCATACGTTGCATGTCCGCCAGCGGACCTATGTGCTCGTCATTTCGGGGATTATTATTGGTTTAGTCTTGCCGATGATTCTCGAGCGGTGGTAAAAAAAATGCCCTGAATTTCTCCAGGGCATTTTAAATTAAATACTACACGATTTAAAAATCTTCGCTCATTGAGAATGACATAGATTCTTTATCCGACATAACACCTGATTTTTGATATTCTGCCACACGCTTCTCGAAGAAGTTTGTCTTTCCTTGTAATGAAATCATTTCCATGAAGTCGAAAGGATTCGTCGCGTTGTAGTTCTTTTGGCATCCCAAAGAAACTAATAGACGATCGGCAACAAACTCAATATACTGGCACATCAATTCAGCGTTCATACCAATCAGTGAAACCGGTAATGCAACCGTTACGAATTCCTTTTCAATTTCAACGGCGTGCAAGATGATTTCATAAATACGCTCTTGAGAAATTTTATTTTTGATGTGGTCTGTGTACAATAAACATGCAAAATCACAGTGCAATCCTTCGTCACGCGAGATCAACTCATTCGAGAAGGATAAACCTGGCATTAAACCACGTTTCTTCAACCAGAATATCGAGCAGAAAGAGCCTGAAAAGAAGATTCCTTCAACGGCTGCAAAAGAGATAAGACGCTCTACAAAATTATCGCTTTCAATCCACTTCAATGCCCAATCCGCTTTCTTCTTCACACAGTCAATCGTCTCAATGGCACGCAACAAATGATCTTTCTCTTTTGGGTCGTTAATGTAGGTATCAATTAGAAGCGAATACGTTTCTGAGTGAATGTTTTCCATCATGATTTGAAAACCGTAGAAACACTTTGCCTCCGCATACTGAACTTCTTTTAGGAAGTTGTTCGCCAAGTTCTCGTTAACAATCCCGTCAGAGGCTGCAAAAAAGGCTAAAACATGCGAGATAAAGTGGCGTTCGCCATCATTTAATTTCTTCCAATCCGACAGGTCTTGTTGCAAGTCGATTTCCTCCGCTGTCCAAAAAGACGCTTGAGATTGCTTGTAAAACCTCCAGATATCATCGTGTTTGATAGGAAATAAAACGAAACGATTTGGGTCCTCAACTAAAAGAGGTTCGGATAGTAGTTCTTTTGACATGTGAAAAATATATGAATTCGAAATTAAGAATTTATCGCTTATAATCTGTGATTAGTAAGACAAAATTTAGACCAAATTGTTTTAAATTTTTAAAAGAAAAATCCACCCACTTGAACGACCAAAGCTGTGCCATACGGAGAGTTCGTTCCTGCCGTATAATTTAGGTCATACATGACATTTAAATTGATGCCCAACTTGGATCCGATGCCTATGCCAACCAACACAGGCGTGGAGTATTTTGTCTTTATGGTCGTATTAGAAAGGTCCTGAAAATTTTCAATTTGAGCGGTTAAGTAGCCCTGACCAATCATAGCGCTGAGGGCGGGAACAAATTGGCGAACAAAAATTCGCTGGCCCAATAAATTAGATGCTTGAAATCCTCGGAAAGAAAAGTATTGGTAGGTAAATCCTACCCCTAGAATCGTATTATTCGTGAGCATATAACCTGCCATGGGCGATAATCCGATGCTCGTAGGATTACCAAAACTTAACCCTGAAATCCCTCCCCCAAAGTGTAATCGCTGGCGAAATGGCAAGTCCTTTACATCGGGTTCAATATCCAAATCCCCTTTGGCACCCTCCTCCGAAATGACAACTGGATCTTGTGCCTGGCTGGCAAATGAGATCGAAAAAAAAGCTAATGCAAAAAATAAGATTAGTGATTTCATTTTATCAGTTTATAATAATTCAAAGGCTTCATTTCCCCTTACCTTTGGCAAACCTTGGAGGTTTGCCAAAGGTAGCGTTGGGTTTGTCAAAATTAAAGGATAATTTTGAGATATGAGTTCTCCCTTGCCCCAAGATTTCGAAAATCTGGACCCTCGGTCCCACATCATTATTAAGGGTGCCCGCGTACATAATCTAAAGGGAGTCGACGTCGCGATTCCACGTAATCAATTAGTCGTCATCACAGGCCTTTCCGGTTCCGGAAAATCGTCACTTGCCTTTGATACACTTTTTGCAGAGGGTCAACGCATGTATGTCGAAAGTTTAAATTCGTATGCGCGTCAATTTTTAGGCCGCATGGAAAAACCAGCCGTTGACTACATTCGTGGCGTTTCTCCGGCAATTGCGATCGAACAAAAAGTAAATACTAAAAACCCGCGTTCAACCGTAGGTACTACCACAGAGATTTACGATTACCTCAAATTACTTTTCGCCCGCATCGGCAAAACATATTCACCCGTTTCAGGCCAAGAGGTAAAGAAAGATTCCGTGTCCGCCATCGTGGATTGGATCGGAACGCATCCGGACAAAAAAATATTGATCCTCGCCCCCCTAGTTGAACACACAGATCGAAGCATCCTAGATGAATGCCAATTACTTATTCAAAAAGGGTATACACGGCTAAAATTCAAGGACGAAATAATTGACCTCGAAGAGCTTGTTGACGATCCCGATACACTTAAAAAACTTCAAGCCAAACCGAGTGAAATTGCCATATTAGTTGACCGACTCATCAGCAAACCCGATGACGAGGAAACCATTTTCCGACTAGGCGATTCAGTCCAAACAGCCTATTTCGAAGGCGAAGGGGTTTGTTGGATCGAAGTGGACGGTCAAAAACGCACTCAATTCTCCAATAAATTCGAACTTGATGGCCAGGTTTTTGAAGAACCGAGCCTCAATTTATTTTCATTTAATAACCCTTACGGCGCATGTAAAAATTGCGAGGGCTACGGAAAAGTGCTTGGGCTCGATCCTGACCTAGTCATTCCCGATCAAAACCTTTCTATATACGAAGGGGCGATTGCACCGTGGCGAAGTGAACGCATGAGCGAATGGCTACATCCGCTATTGCGTAATGGAATTCACTTCGATTTCCCTATTCACCGTCCATTTAAGGACCTGAGTAGCAAGGAGCAACAATTGCTTTGGAAAGGGAATAAATACTTTGCGGGATTAAATCAATTTTTTGACCATCTCGAAAAAGAAACATATAAGATTCAATATCGCGTACTTCTTTCCCGCTATCGGGGTAAAACCACTTGTCCCGAATGCCAGGGTTCGCGTTTACGTGGTGACGCGGCTTATGTCAAAATAAATGATACGTCGATTATCGATTTAGTTCTTTGGCCGATTTCGAAGACCAAAAAATTCTTCGATTCACTGAAATTAAATGAAACCGATCAGCAAGTAGCCAAACGTATTTTAATTGAAATCACGAACCGACTGGACTACATGGACCGAGTGGGATTAGGGTATTTGACCTTAAACCGACTCACCTCTACCCTTTCGGGCGGTGAATTCCAGCGCATCAAATTGGCTACTTCCCTGGGTAGCGCGCTCGTAGGCTCCATGTACATCTTAGACGAACCGAGTATCGGTTTGCACCCCCGGGATACGGAACGCCTCATTTCTGTACTAGAATTACTAAAATCCATGGGCAATACGGTCATCGTGGTGGAACACGAGGAAGACATCATGCGCGCAGCGGATCAAATCATTGATATTGGACCGGAGGCAGGCCGACATGGCGGTAATTTGATTTTCCAAGGTAATTTGGCAGAAGCGCTAAATGACGATAAAACCGACAGCCACACGCTTAGATTCTTACGTGGTACGGATAAAATAAATATCCCAACATTCCGCAGAAAGCCGTTGGCACATCTCGAGATCAAAGGGGCCAACGAGAATAATTTAAAGAATTTAGACGTTAAAATTCCGTTGGGGATATTGACCGTGGTCACCGGAGTCAGTGGCTCGGGTAAGTCGACCTTGATTCGTAAAATACTCTATCCGGCGGTGCTGCGCCACTTGCAATTAGGGACAGAAGAAACTGGCAAATTCCGGGAATTAGGCGGCAGTTTGAATAAAATTGCGGGTGTAGAAATGGTGGACCAGCAGCCTATTGGGAAGTCATCACGATCAAATCCGATCACCTACATCAAGGCATATGACGCCATTCGCTTGTTATTTTCAGAGCTTCCGCTTGCCAAAACACGTGGCTACAAACCGGCTCATTTCTCGTTCAACGTGGAAGGTGGTCGTTGTGAAACCTGTCAAGGTGAAGGTGAAATCACGATTGAGATGCAGTTTATGGCTGATATCAAGCTGGTGTGTGAATCATGCAACGGCCAGCGTTTCAAGCAAGAAGTGCTCGATATTAAATTTCAAGACAAAAATATTGCCGAAATTCTCGATTTAACCGTGGAAGAAAGTATTCCTTTTTTCCAGGAAAAATCACCGAAAATTGCCGAGAAAATTGATCCACTTTTCCAGGTAGGATTAGGCTACATAAAATTAGGCCAAAGCTCAAACTCGCTTTCGGGCGGGGAAGCACAGCGCGTCAAATTAGCTAGCTTTTTGGGTAAAGGAAATGGTAACAAAGGCAAAACCTTATTTATTTTTGATGAACCTACAACAGGCTTGCACTTTCATGACATCAAAAAATTACTCAAGGCACTCAATGATTTAGTGGAACAGGGTGACACGGTGATCATTATTGAACACAATATGGAGGTGATAAAATGTGCAGATCACATCATTGACTTAGGTCCGGAGGGTGGGGAACAAGGTGGTTACATCAGCTATGAGGGAACTCCGGAAGATATGGTCGTTTTGAAAAACAATCCGACAGCCCATTACTTGAAAGAAAAGTTACCGACAAAATAAAATTTATGTTTTCAACCGAACTCCTTTCTAGTGTCTCAAGCAAAATAACGGAAACGACAGCAGGTTTTTCGTTGATCTTGCCGGAATTAGTCGTAGGGATTTGGATATTGGTGAGCATTTTTGCCGACTTGTTTTTACATGGTAAGCCTGCGAAAACGGCTGATTCGTGGCGGTATTTTTTGGCGCAAATGGGTATTTTACTGGCCCTAGGTTTAGCCTTTCAGCGTATGACACAAGGCTTATCAGGCTTTGTTAGCTTTCAGCTTTTCCAAGTGAACATCGGGTCGAACACGATAAATATGCTTATTATTGCCCTGGGGGCCCTTTTACTCGGCTTGAATCAATTACATCGAAAAAGCTTCTCGCTGGAGGAGAACATTGGTTTCTCATCGATTCTCTTGGGCAGTTTATTAACGTCCATGAGCGCACATTTCTTAACGGTATTTCTAAGTTTGGAGCTCATTTCGATGGGTACCTATATATTAGTCGCCATGCGCAAAGATACTATGGGTGCTCGCGCGGCATTACCATATGTATTATTTGGATTAGGCTCATCAGCTATATTCCTTTATGGAATGTCGCTTTTATATGGATTGAGTGGCAACATGTATTTATTCTCTGCGGATTTCAGTCGGGGAATCGCAACAGCTGATCCTGTTTTTGCTTACCTCGCTTTGGGATTAGTAGGCATAGGAATCTTGTTT
>JAIXRT010000028.1 GCA_027485075.1 Cytophagaceae bacterium | reverse complement strand
TATCAAATCTATAATTTAGATGCGTTAACCTATGCAGGGAATTTGGCCAATAATGAGGACATTGCTGATCGCCCAAATTACCACTTTATTAAAGCTGATATAACGGATGCAGCCCACATGGATGCGCTTTTCGCTGAACATCAGTTCGACGGCGTATTGCACCTGGCTGCAGAATCCCATGTGGATCGTTCGATTACAGATCCATTGGCTTTTGTACGCACTAACGTCATTGGAACCGTTAATTTATTGCAAGCAGCCAAAAAACAATGGGCTGGCAACTACGAAGGCAAGAAATTCTACCACATCTCTACCGATGAAGTGTACGGTGAATTACACGATCCAAAAGAGTTCTTTCTAGAAACAACTCCATACGATCCACGTTCCCCCTATTCTGCCTCAAAAGCAAGTTCAGACCACTTTGTAAGAGCTTACCATGAGACCTATGGCTTACCTACGGTGATCACCAACTGCTCTAATAATTATGGGCCAAATCACTTCCCAGAGAAGTTGATTCCACTAATGATCCATAACATATTGAACAACAAACCTTTACCCGTTTACGGGAAAGGCGAAAATGTACGTGATTGGCTATTTGTAGTAGACCATGCACGTGCGATAGACACCGTTTTCCACCAAGGAAAAATAGGCGAAACGTATAATATCGGTGGGTTTAATGAGTGGAAAAATATTGATTTGGTACACTTATTGTGCAAAATCATGGACGAAAAATTAGGCCGACCGGCCGGAACGTCGGTACAATTAATTACCTACGTAACGGACCGCGCTGGACATGATTTACGCTATGCCATCGATGCAAACAAGATCATGAAGGAGCTTGGTTGGGAACCTAGTTTACAGTTCGCCGAAGGATTAGAAAAAACAGTTAGTTGGTATTTAAGCAACGAAAAATGGCTTAATGATGTCACTTCAGGTGATTATCAAAAATACTATACAACCATGTATCAAGGACGCTAATTATGAAAGGAATTATTTTAGCCGGAGGATCTGGCACACGTTTACACCCATTGACTTTAGCCGTTAGCAAGCAATTAATGCCTGTATACGACAAACCGATGATTTATTACCCTCTATCGATCCTGATGTTATCAGGCATTCGGGAGATTTTAATCATTTCTACCCCACACGATTTACCTCATTTCGAGAAGTTATTGGGGGATGGATCGAGTATTGGATGTAAATTCGAATATGCAGTCCAGCCAGAACCTAATGGTTTGGCTCAAGCATTCGTCATCGGTGAGAAATTCATTGGCAAAGAAAAAGTGGCTTTGGTATTGGGAGATAATATTTTCTACGGCTCAGGATTAAGTAAATTATTACAAGCAAATAACGATCCCGATGGAGGCGTTGTTTATGCTTATTCAGTCAATGATCCCGAGCGTTACGGAGTTGTTGAGTTTGATGCAGAAAATAAGGTTATTTCTATCGAGGAAAAGCCTACGCAACCTAAGTCGAATTACGCGGTTCCAGGGTTGTATTTCTATGACAATGATGTCGTTGAAATTGCCAAAAACATTTCTCCATCGCCACGTGGGGAGTATGAAATCACGGATGTCAACAAAGAATATTTGAAGCGCGGAAAACTATCTGTCGGTATCCTAAACCGCGGAACGGCGTGGTTGGACACGGGAACCT
This sequence comes from Cytophagaceae bacterium, assembly GCA_027485075.1. GTDB lineage: Bacteria > Bacteroidota > Bacteroidia > Cytophagales > Spirosomataceae > Aquirufa. The sequence continues at coordinate 6,641 of JAIXRT010000028.1, read as the reverse complement.
TTGCTTCATTGATGCAAGCAGGTCAATTTGTTCAAGTGATCGAAGAGCGTCAAGGCATGAAAATTGGCTGTATCGAAGAAGTAGCTTACCGGATGGGGTACATTAACGCAAGCCAACTAGAGACCATAGCCAAACCACTCGTAAAAAGTGGCTATGGACAGTACTTATTAAATTTGTTACGATAACACGTAACCTGCTAATAATGCCGCACTGAATAGCGCAATCGCAGGAACACGTTCCGTTTGCGCAATCAGAAAAGCAACTACAACTAAGGCGATGGACACCCCATCGCCTTTTTGCATCATCGGGTAAACGAATGTATACACGGCCACGCCTGTCAATCCCACAGATGCGGCTCGAATGCCTGCCAAAGAAGCCCGAATAAACCGGTATTGCTTTAATTGACCCCAAATTCGAAACACAAAAAAGATTAAGAAAGTACCTGGTAAAAAAATCCCTAAGGCTCCGATGGCACTTCCTGCCAACTGCCCTAACACCCCGTAATCCTTCAGTAACAACACGCCCAGATAAGACGTCAACGCAAAAATTGGACCTGGAAGTGATTGCGAAAGTGCCATACCGGTCAGATAATCATCTGATCGAATTAAACCCTTAAATTCAACGAATTCAGTATATAAAACAGGTCCGAGTACCTGCCCACCGCCAAACACAAGGCTTCCGTTTCGATAGAAATTCTCCAATACGTGAAACGGAAAGTAATCCGTGGTCTCACCTAGAATCACGAGGAAAACGAACACACCCCAAAACAAATGAAAATTTGCCCAGGGAATAATCATTTTATGTTTTTGCTGCCGCGGAAATTCACGAAAATTCAAAGACGAAACCATACCTCCCAAAACCAAAACGAGCGGAAAAATATACGGAGAAGCGAATAAAACACCTAGGGTAAGCGTCGCGAGAAAGATCCAAACATACATCCACGACTTAATTACCTTGCGTGCCATGAGCCACCCCGCTTGTAGAATTAATCCTACTCCCACCGGAAGGACAAACTGCACTAAATCGCGATTACGCAAATAAGTCATCCCGTAAGCCGCTAGCGTCATAACAAAAACAGCTGGGGTAATCCAAAGCAATAAAGTCAAGTAAGCCAAAGACGCTCCACCTCGTTTTAAACCTATCGCCGTAATCATTTGCGTGGACGTAGGACCCGGCAGCACCGAACACAAGGCTTGAATCTCAAACAACTCATCTTCCGTCAAGTATTGCTTTTCATGCACCAGACGACGCAAAAAAAGGGCCCAGTGTACCTGAGGCCCTCCAAATGATGTGGCAGCCAAAACAAATACATCCCATAAAAAATTCAGATGTTTTGGCCGTTTCACGCTATTTTTTCTTTAATCCCAATTCGATTAATCGCTCATTCAAAAATTCTCCAGCGGTCATGTCGGTGTATATCTTCGGACTCTCCGCCGTCACACAACTCTCCAAACACGTTAAATCCATTTCGGACCGAGGATGCATAAAAAACGGTATCGAATACCGAGACGTTCCCATTTTCTCACGCGGCGGATTAACCACCCGGTGGATGGTTGATTTTAAATGGTGATTCGTTAGTCGGTCCAACATATCTCCCACATTAACCACCACCTGATCTGGTAAAGCTGTAATTGGAATCCATTTTCCGTCAATACGCAATACCTCCAGGCCTTCAGCGGAAGCACCCATCAACAGCGTAATTAGATTAATGTCCCCATGCGCAGCGGCACGAACAGCCCCTTCCGGCAAACTATCCGGATCCGCAATGGGGAAATAATGAATCGCACGTAAAATGGAATTACCATTTTTGACACGTGGCTCAAAATAATCCTCTGGTAAGTTTAAATACAAAGCAATCGCTCTCAATAATGATTTTCCAGCTGCCTCAAGTGTTTCATATCCTTGAACAGTTAACTCCCCAAATTGTGGGTATTCCGCTGGAAATACATTCGCGGGATATTCCTCCCAAACTGAATCTCCATCATTTTTATGCGGCTGACCCACATGATAGAATTCCTTCAAATCAGGGACTTTGAACCCTTTCGCAGTTTCTTTTCCTTTGCCAATGTAGCCCCGCTGACCGGCGATTCCCTCAATTTCATAGGCCCGCTTTAAGTCATCTGGAGACTGAAAAAAACGTTCCACTTCCGCATATAATGCTTTTGTGAAATCGTTCGATAAGCCATGTCCTTTGATGGCAACAAATCCGATCGTATTAAACGCTTGCCCTAAATCTTGTACAAACTTTTCCTTACGTACGGGATCTCCTGCATTAAAATCAGCTAAATCTAAGGAAGGTATTTCTTCTAATAACATAGTTACTTGGTTTCAAATTGACGCGAGACGAAATCCCAATTCACCACATTCCAAAATGCAGCAATATAATCGGCACGCTTGTTTTGATATTTTAAATAATACGCGTGTTCCCACACATCTAAGGCCAAAATTGGCTTGCCTTTTACCTCAGCCACATCCATCAACGGATTATCTTGGTTGGCCGTCGAGCTAATCACTAATTTCGATCCATTCCAGGTAAACCATGCCCAGCCAGAACCAAAACGGGACGTTGCGGCTTTGGCAAACTCCGTTTTAAAGGTATCTAAACTTCCAAAATCAGCTTGAATTTGCTTTAATAAAGCGGCACTTGGTTGCTTTCCTGTCGCAGGTGCTAATAATTGCCAGAAGAAACTGTGATTCCAGTGTCCTCCCCCATTATTACGAACAGCAACTGGCTGCGTAGATACGCTAGCTAATAGTTCTTCAATTGATTTCGTGGAAGAACCAATCGCCTTGTTTAAATTATCCACATACGCTTTGTGATGACGGCTATGGTGAATTTCCATGGTCATCTTATCAATATGCGGCTCTAAGGCATCATATGAATAGCTAAGGGTAGGTAATGAAAAAGGTGCATTTTCCAATACATGGATCCGTGAGGCCACTAAACCTAAACCGGATAATTTTAAAAATTCGTTGCGATTCATTGCGTATTGGGTTTATTCATAGTTGACTCGACCCACAATACTGCGGCCAAGGGTAATTTCATCTGTATACTCCAAATCCCCACCGATCGGTATGCCACGGGCAATGGTCGAAATTCGTATCGAATAGTCAGCTAATTTTTTCGTCAAATAAAAGGCGGTTGTATCTCCCTCCATCGTTGGGCTTAAACCCAAAATCACCTCATCAAAAGCCCCAGAGGCAACCCGTGTAATCAGCGTATCGATATGCAAATCACTCGGCGAGACACCTGCTAATGGAGAAATAATCCCACCCAGCACATGGTATAAGCCCGTGTATTGACCCGTATTTTCAATCGCCATTACATCCCGCAAATCTTCCACCACACATAATAAACGTTCATCACGTTTCGTACTCGCACAAATTCCACATAAATCTCCATCAGAAATCATGTGACACTTCGGACAATATTTGGTCTCTGTACGCAGTTGGACAAGCGCGTGGGCTAATTGCAACGATTGCGATTCGGGACGTTTCAGCATGTGTAATGCCAAACGCAATGCAGATTTCTTACCAATACCCGGCAGTTTCGAAATTTCCTCCACAGCTTGCTCAATGATTCGAGACGGATAGGTATGCATCATAAATTAGGATTCAATGGATTCAATCTCGGCTGAAATACCGCGTCTGCAAATCTCATTTCGCATAAAAACTAGGGTGTCGAATTCACCGGATTTTACACCGCACCGACCGCGAAAATGGATCATCAACGTACATTGTTCGGCTTGTTCGGGACTATGTTCACACACTTCCATGAGTGTTAACGTGACGTACTCGAACGTATTAACCTCATCATTATAAACGACTAATTGATGTGCTGGAACTGCTTCTTCATCCACTAAAACCTCCACTTCTTCTTGCCATTGCTCATGCCCGGCTAAAGAAAAAATGAACTCAGAAACATTATCTACGGAGAAATCCATATTTTTGAAACTAGGTTTGAAAACACCTCGCACAAATTTATATAAAATTCTCTTTAAACCTCTATGTCGATTCAATTAGCCGGTGGAATTCTTGCCATCTATTTTGGCCTCCTGTTACTCATCTCCTACCTCACGTCGAAGGGAGCTGATACGAACGCCTTTTTTACCGCAAATCGAGAATCTCCTTGGTGGTTAGTCGCCTTCGGGATGATCGGAACATCGATATCTGGGTTAACGTTTATATCCGTACCTGGAGCAGTGGGGAAAACCTATTTCACCTACTATCAGGTCATTTTAGGGCATTCATTGGGCTATTTGACGATCGCACTGGTATTAATGCCCCTCTATTACCGACTGAATCTAATTTCAATTTACGGCTATTTAGAAACGCGTTTTGGTTTCTGGGCCTACAAAACGGGATCCGCATTCTTTTTACTTTCCCGTACGATTGGATCCGCAGCGCGTTTGTATTTAGCTGTCAATGTGCTCCAAATCGCTATTTTCGCCCCTATTGGGGTTCCTTTTGTCGTTACTGTGTTTATATCCATTGCACTAATCTGGCTATATACCCACCGAGGTGGTGTGAAAACCATCATTTGGACGGACACGCTTCAGACGCTCTTTTTACTCGTCGCACTATTCATCACCATATTTTTAGTTGGTCAAAAAATGAACATGGGTTTCGGTGAAATGGTCAACACGATCCAAGCCAGTCCCCTATCACACATGTTCGAATGGGATTGGAAAAGCCCACATTTCTTTGGAAAAGACTTTTTAGCGGGGGTATTTATTGCGATTGTAATGACCGGATTGGATCAAGATTTGATGCAGAAAAATTTAACCTGTAGGTCGATTGGTGAAGCACAAAAGAACATGTTCTGGTTCTATTGGGTATTGTTATTCATCAATATACTCTTCTTGTCATTAGGTGCCTTATTATATATCTATGCGCAAGCAAATCAGATTGCTATTCCTACCAAAACCGACGAATTATATCCGTTATTGGCATTGGGTGGCGAATTTGGCACCTTAGCAGCAGTGACGTTTTTACTCGGAATTATTGCAGCTTCCTATGCCAGTTCCGATTCTGCTTTGACCGCACTAACGACTTCATTTTGCATTGATTTTCTACGCATTGAGAAATTTAAAGAGGCCAAACGCGAAAAATTAAAACAACGTGTTCACTTAGGATTTTCAGCTTTGTTCTTTGTGGTTATAGGCTTGTTTCACATCTTCAATACCCAAGAACTCATCGCGGCAGTTTTTAATTTAGCCGGCTATACCTATGGTCCGCTCTTAGGTTTATTTTCGTTTGGTTTATTTACCAAATACGGCGTGAAGGACAAATTAGTGCCATTTATCTGTGTGGCCTCTCCGATCATTACATTTATACTTGAAATGCAAGCGCAAACGCTTTTTGGTGGATTTGGATTCGCGAAGCTAATTTTGAACGGGGCGGTGTGTTTTCTAATGCTCTGGCTGATCCGCAAAGATCGCGTCATCGCCTAGAATTTGATTGCATTACGAATGGCAAAATAGATGACATTTTCTCCGGCACCCGTTTCTTTTAAATAGGTCCCTGCTTTGCAATAGCCTAATTCGGCCTGAAAAAAGTAATGTTTAGTAGGAACATAATTAACATCCACCGCATATATATCACACATTTTTAGCGCATCAGATGTCATTTTTGCCGCATCATACGGACGTAATTGAGACATATTTGGCGTATATATTCCATCATTTGCACTGGTACGTTGGACAAAAGAAGCTCGTGCAGTAGCTATCCATTTCGTACCATTTTGATATCTGAGGTACGGGCTTATGTTCAAGGTATTGGAAATATTCAGGGCTACCGTTTGCCCAAAAGGAGGACGGGCAAACAAGGTATTAAAGGTATTCAATTGTCCGTCGCGCGCCGACTGATCGCCGGGCACATAATTCCCACTAAATCCAATATAGCGATGTGGTCTAACAGAAAAATTCACATCCCAAACCGCCATAAAGGCCTTGATATCCAACGATTTGAACTGACCTACCTGACGCGAAAACTCAACATCATAATTTATTCGCTGTGGGTTTGAATACAGATGCATCCCGAGGGTATGCCTTTTCTCCGCACCGATGTTTGAATAATATTCGCGCGCATTCGATTCAAAATAATAGTAAAAAGCATCCGCATTCATGCCTTTCAGTAAGCGGTCCACTTTAACGTGCAAGCCCGCTAATTTTTCAGGAGACTTTTCATCATCAAAGGCACCTTGATTCAATCGGATGGGATGTGTATAAAATAGATCTGTTCGTACCCGCTTTGTTTGGTGGATGGCATGCGCGCCCACAAAACTTTGTCGGTTATTCGGCCCCTCCCGCGAAGCAATAAAGCGCTCTTGCCCAAATAGTAATTCTTGTCGGCCTAGCCGGAACACCCACTGCTTTCCCAGTTTAACATCCGCAAACCACTGATGAAATGCCATGGTATTCTGGTCAACTTGGTTGGTGATCGGATTGGGATTCCAAAAACGGACCGTATTATTGATTTGCGCAAACACCCGAAAGTTTGAATGAAGCTTCAAATCCCCATGTAACAATAATCTGTGTAACCATTGATGTGGATTTCCGGTCACATAAGACCGAGGAATTTGGCCAAAATTAACATTGGTGTAATTCTGATAATGCTCTCGAATCTCTCCTCCAATGCTT